>JAAZIE010000318.1 GCA_012510305.1 Bacillota bacterium
ATCCAAATCGCAGCGATTGATGCAGACGACAGCGGGGACCTCAAACTGGCGGCAGACCAGGAGGACGCGCTTGAGGTCATGAATCCCCGAAAGGGTCGGCTCGGTGACGATGAGCGCCTTCGTCGCCCCGGAGAGGGAAGCGATTACGGGGCAGCCGATTCCGGGGGGGCCGTCGGTGAGAAGATATTTTTTCTTTTCGGCCTTGGCCAGTTCGCGGGCCCTGTTCCTCACCAGGGTGACCAGCTTGCCCGAATTCTCCTGCGCGATCCCCAGGCGCGCATGGATCAGCTTGCCGTAGGGGGTCTGCGAAAGAAACCAGTGTCCGGAGACAACCTCCTCCATGGCAATGGCCTCTTCAGGGCAGGCCCGGCTGCAAACCGTGCAGCCTTCACAGGAGAGGGGGTCCACAATATAGTCCTCCGGGATGGCATCAAAACGACAGAGTTCACGGCAAAGGCCGCACTCCGTGCAGCGCTCCCGATCCAACACGGCCACGCTGGAGGCGATGAAGGGGTGGTCTTCCAGCTGCTGCGGCGTTAACAGCAGGCTTAGATTGGCCGCGTCCACATCGGCATCGGCCAAAACGGCATCGCCCCCGGCCAAAACGGCGAACGAAGCCGCCAGGGTGGTCTTGCCGGTCCCGCCCTTGCCGCTAATAACGACGATCTCTTCCATCAGCGGGCCTCCTCTCTTTCACTCAAGATCTGCCCGGCCAGTCCGGTAAAAATATCCCGCCAGGCGGGCAGGTGCTCCACCGCCGGCTCACCGCGCGCATAAAGGGCGGCGAGCTCGCGATCCCAGGGCATCCTCAAAAGGATGGGAATATTTTCACGGCGGCAGTACTGCTCCACGCCGGCCTCGCCCTCGCCGCCCATGGAGCGGTTGATGATCACTCCCCCGGGAATGTGCAGCTTTTTCAGCAGCTCCACGGCGATAGCGAGGTCATTCAGACCAAAGGGGGTCGGCTCGGTCACCAGAATGCAGTAGTCGCTCCCCCGCAGCGCCTCCACCACCGGGCAGGAAGCGCCCGGCGAAGCGTCAACAATGGCCAGGGCGGCGGGGTCGATCGCCTGCTTGACCGCGCTGATCAGCGGCGGCGAAAGCGCCTCCCCCGGGTTGAGCTTGCCATGCACAAAGGCGATCTCGCCCGCGGCGCCTTTCTCGAGCAGGCCGATGGGACGATCGATCTCCTTGATCGCTTTTTCGGGGCAGAAGTAGGCACACCCGCCGCAGCCGTGGCAGAGCGGCTCAAAAACCAGCACTGTCTCCTGGCCCACCATGATCGCATTGAAAGCGCAGACCTCGGCGCAGATTCCACAATAGGTGCAGCGTTCCAGGTCGACTTGCGGTACCGGGATGTGCACCGGCTCCGAGCTTTCCAGCTCGGGCTTCAAAAATAGGTGCGCGTTGGGCTCCTCAACGTCGCAATCGAGAAACTGGATCTCTCTCTCCCGGGCCAGGACCAGGGCCAGGTTGGTGGCCACGGTGGTCTTTCCGGTCCCGCCCTTACCGCTTGCTACAGCAATAATCATTGCCATCATCCTTTGCTAACCGGTTAACAGGGGAGCGGATCCGGGCTCCGCCCCCCTGTTCCAAAACTAACGTCGCTCTATTCTTCTTCAGGCTGCTCCATTTCAGCCAGCCGTTTTTCAATTGCGGCCAGCTCGCTTTTGATCGCTTCCGCTTCGGCACGCAGGGCGGCGGCTTCGGCTTTCAAGTATTCGCCTTCATCCGCCTCTGCTCCGGCGTAGCCGGGACCGTAGGGAACAGCCCAGGGCGCTTCAACATAAGGGGCCTCTCTTTCCAGCCAGTAGCAGCGCCGGCCTCTGCCGAAGCCGCCGCCGCGGCCAAAACCGCCGGCTCCCTGAAAGCGTCCCCCTCTCCCCGCACCAAAACCGGGGCCGCAGTAACCTCTTCCTCTAAACATCTCCTGCTCCCTCCTTTCGGCAAAACTCATCCGGCAGCGCTAGTGTTTTTTGTCGCAGTGAGCCCCGCCATGATGTTGGCCGCCCTCCTGGTGAGTGCAAAGGCTCTCTCCGGGCTGCAGATCGCCGCTGAGATAGTCTTCAATGACCCGGTCTACAGGACCGGTCACACCGACAACGGATTCGATATTTTGAGCGGAAAACAGCTCCTGGGCCCGCCAGCCCATCCCCCCGGCGATGATGCAGCTAACACCATGGCGGGCCAGGAAGCCGGGCAGGAAACCGGGCTGGTGTCCCGGATTTTCAATAACCTCTTTCCCGGTTACCCGGCCTTCTTCTATCTCCACCAGGGTGTAAGCAGGGCAGCGTCCGAAATGCTGCGCCACGTTGTTTTGATCTGTGGCAATAGCAATTTTCATAGAACCTCTCCTTTCATTACATCCCGTGATGCGGATCCACCGTCGCCTGGCCGATGACCGGGAGCTTGCCGTCGCGAAACAGCTCCCAGGTCTCCTGAACCGTTCCGGTTACGCCCCCGTAGACGGCGATTCCCGCCGCCTTGAGGGCATCGGCGGCATTGGGACCGACATGGCCCACGGCTACGGCTTCGACCCCTTCCCCCGACAGCTGGCGGGCGCTTTGCGGCCCGGCCCCGCCCGCGGCGGCGGCACCGCTGTTGGGTGCTGATTTTACCGGCGCCCCCGTCTCGGAATCCAGAATCACAAAATAGGGACAGCGCCCGAAGCGCTGATCCACCTGCGCTTCCAACCCTTCGCTCTGTGCACAGACAGCCAATTTCATAATTTGATCATCCTTTCTGCTCTAAGCAGTTGTATCTTCCGCATTTTCTTTCAACAACGCGGGAATCTCTTTAAGAAAGTCTACCCCGTACTGCTCGATCTCACCACGATCCCCCAAGCGGGAGATCTCCGGATCCAGGGGGATTTTTCCCAGAAGCCTGATCCCGGTTTCGGCGGCAACCTCTTCCGCCCGGCTGGGGCCGAAGAGCTCCACCGGCTTGCCGCAGTGGGGACAGGTCAGCCCGCTCATATTTTCCACCAGGCCCAGCAGGGGCACCTCGAGCATGCGGGCCATCTTGATCGCCTTCTTCACCACCATTACCGCCAGCTCCTGGGGCGAGCTCACGATGAGCAGCCCGTTCAGCGGCAGCGACTGCATCACCGTCAGGGGGGCGTCCCCGGTTCCGGGAGGCAGATCCACCACCAGGTAGTCGAGCTCCCCCCAGATCACATCGGTCCAGAACTGCTTTACCGCCCCGCCGATGAGCGGCCCCCGCCAGATAACGGGGTCGTCCTCGTGCTGCAGCAGCAGGTTCAGCGAGATCACCTTGATCCCCAGCTCGGTTTCCGGGGGGATGATTTTCCCGTCTTCGGATGCCGGCTGCCGGCGCAGCCCGAAGAGCTTGGGAATGCTCGGCCCGGTGATATCGGCGTCCAGCAGGCCCACCCGGTAACCTTCCCGGGCCAGGGATACGGCCAGCAAAGCGGAGAGCGATGATTTGCCCACCCCGCCTTTACCGCTGATCACGGCGATGACGTGGCGGATCCGGCTTTTATCAGGCTGCCCCAGTTTTTCGATCTGTGACGCGGGGGCGGCGCCGCCGGTATTGCTTTCTGTCGCTTGCATGGTTAGACCCTTCTTTCCTTGGTTAGTGTAAACTTGCGGCTCTCTCTGCGATCCGAACTACCGCCGCAAAAGGCAATCAATACTACCGCCAGCCCCAGCAAAAACAGGGCCAGCATGGGCGCCGGCAGAACCGTATCCAGCAGCAGGTTGAGCGCAGTTCCCGCCGCCGTAGAGACTGTCAGCATTATTCCCGCTACAAAGGCCATATCCTTTACCCCCAGTTCTTTGACGAGAACGGCAAAAGCAGCCGCGCAGGGAAAATAGGTGGCCAGCACGGTGGCACCGACGACAAACTGCTTCGCCGTGAGCCCCAGCGGGATGAGCATGGCCACGGCCACGTCTTTTCGCAGAAACCCCACCAGGAGCGTGCTCACCGCTTCTTTGGGCAGGCCGAGCAGGCTCCGGAAAACGGGGGCAAAAGCGCCGGCCAGCAAATCGATGACCCCGACAAGATGGAGCAGGTTGATCAGCAGGATCCCCCCGAAAATAAAGGGGAGCGCCTCGGTCAAAAAATGCTGCAGGCGCATGCCCAGCTTCTGGGCCTGCGCTTTCAGGCTCGGCCAACGGTACGGCGGTATCTCCACGATCATGGAGGGGGTATATCCCGGCAAAACGCGGTCCAGGAAAAGGCCGATTGCCACCCAGATCAGAAAGAGCATGGCTATGATCACCCCAAGGTAGGCCCCGCCGCGGCGGCCGACCAACCCGATGATCATCGACATCTGGGCGGCGCAGGGAACCGCCACCGCGAGCATGGCGCTGACGATGAGCCGCTCCCGCCTGCTCTCCAGGTTGCGGGCGGCGAGCACCGCCGGGACGTTGCAGCCAAAGCCCAAAAGCGTGGGGATCACCGCAAAGCCGTGCAGGCCGAGGCGGTGCATCATCCGATCGGACATTACCGCCAGCCGGGGCAGGTAACCGCAATCCTCGAGGAAGCCGAGGACCAGGTAAAACATGACCAGGTAGGGCAGGACGATCCCGAAAACGGCGTAAATCCCGGTGCTGAGGAGCCCCATCGATTCTTCAAGATGAATCTGCCCTCCCGGAAGGTTGCCGATAAGCAGCCCGTGCCAGAAACTGCCGTCACCCAAAAACCGGCTGAGCGACTGAAGCAGGGGCAGGTAGAAGGGTTCGAAAAAATAATTTTCCAGCAAACCCTCCAGCCACTGGCCGCAACCGATGATTACCTTGAAAACAAGGTACAGCCCCAGGGCGGCAATGGGGATACCCGTGAGCGGTTGGATGCTGGCCAGCTCCAGCGCTTCGAGCCAGGTCCGGCGGCGGCGGGTGACCCGCTGCACCTGCTTGACGACGGAGCCGATCCAGATCCAGCGCTCGTCGGGGGAACGAGCCTCTCCCCGGCCCCGCCCGGCTTTCGGCAGGGCGGCGACCAGCTCCGGCAGCCCCCGGCCGCTGATCGCGACGGTGGGGATTACCGGAACCCCGAGCAGCTCCTGCAAGCGGGGTACGTTTAGTTTAACCCCCTTTTGAGCAGCCTCATCAATTAGGTTCAAAACTATAACCAGGGGGACTCCCCGTTCCAGAAGCTGGCTGGTCAGGTAAAGGTTGCGCTCCAGGTTGGTGGCATCAATCACGTTGACCACCACATCGGCCGAATTCACCAGGTTGGCGGCAACCTCTTCGGCGCGGCAGGTGGGCTCAAGGCTGTAGGTGCCGGGAGCATCGAGCACTTCCCAGGCCTGCCCTTTTGCCTGAAGCTTTCCGCGGGTAAATTCAACGGTGGTCCCGGGATAGTTGGAGATGACCACCCGGGCTCCGGTGAGCTGTGAAAAAAGAACGCTCTTGCCCACATTGGGATTGCCCGCAAGAACCATTCTCTTTGGTTTTGGCGACATCTTCATAAACACTCCTTGAACAAAGCGGTATCTTATTCTCCTACCTCAACAAAGATGCGGCTGGCCCGGCCGTAGCCCATGGCCACCCGGGAGCGATCTATTTCAACGACTACCGGCCCTTTTTGAAAAAAGGCGCTGAGCTTGGTGACCTCTTTTCCGGGATATAGCCCCAGTGCCTGGAGCCTTGCCACCATGCCCCGCCCGCCGTAAATCTTTTTTACCCGGCCCGATTGTCCTGTTTTCATTTCCGCCAGGGATACTGTTTTCAATTTGCTCACCTCTCCGGTAAGTTGACCGCGCTCTCACAGCGATCAGTTTTTCTATAACTAATCGGGTTCTGCCTCATCGGTTAAGTTGTTAAAACTGCAGTAACCGCCCTCGATGAGAAAATTAACCAGCCGCTCAATGGTCTCGCTGCTGACAGCATGTTCCATTTCGCAGGCGTCTTTTTCTGCGGTCTCATGATCCAGTTTCAAGACCACGGTAAGAAAACTGCTTAAAACCACGTGCCGGCGCCTCACTACACGGCCGTAGTAGCGTCCCCTTTCGGTAAGCTTTACCGGGCCGTAGCGCTCCTGGGTAACCAGGCCCTGCTCGCGCAGCTGGTTCAAGGCCTGGCTGACGCTGGCCTTGGTCAAGTTCAGCCGCTCGGCGATATCGGTAACCCGAACCGTGCCCAACTGGTTGGAAAGATTCAAAATCTCTTCCAGGTAATCCTGCATCGCCGGGCTCAATGGTAAAGGAGACAACTTGATCAGCTCCATAAGTTAGGCTTGCCTAACTATTTATACACCACAAGTTTGCCCTTGTCAAGAGAGAAAGAAGATTAAATCCGGGGAGGGAGCAAAATGGGACTTTGCACCGATCAAACGTCCGCCTTGTTGGCCGCAGCCGCCGCCCGCGCCCGCCTGCGCCCGGCAAAAGCGACCAGCAGGATACCGCATTCGAAAAGCAGCAGCAGCGGAATCGCCATCATGATATGGGAGAAGACATCCGGGGGCGTCAGTATGGCCGCGAGAACCAAGATGATCACCACGGCATATTTGCGATGGCGTCTCAAAAATGCGGCGTTGAGCACCCCGATAGCCCCCAAGAACCAGAACACCAGGGGAATCTGGAAGACGAGGCCGAAGGCAAACAAAAAAGAGGTGGCAAAAGAGAGATAGCGGGCGATGCTCCATTCAGCACCGATCTCGGCGGTGGCGAAGCCGAGGAAGAAATTCATGGCGAAGGGGAAGACAACAAAGTAGGCGAAGGAGAGCCCCAGGAGAAAGAGCAGCCAGATGATTGCGGTTAAAAAAACAGCACCCCGGGCCCGCTTTTTCTGCAGCACCATGGCCGCTGCCACCACCTGGTAAAGAAGCAGCGGTAAAGTAAGCAGCACGCCGCAGACTATGGCCAGGCGCAAATTGGCCATAAAAGCCTCGCCGGGAGTAAGGAAAATCAGGTTCACCGGCGGAGCCAGATCCGCCGGCAGCCCGCTCCAGGGGTACTGCTGCAAAAAGAGCTTGAAAAAGCTAAATATATCGGGGGTGAAGGTGGGCAGGAGCAGGATGTTGCGGATCTGATCGATGAAAATATAACAGAAGACTGCCCCCGCCAAAGCGATGACGAGGATCAGCAACAGCCTTCTGCGCAGCTCACCCAACAGGCGAAGCCAGGTTTTCTGTTTCATAACGTCTCCCGACAAAGGTTACTGCCCGGTCTTTTTTTCTTTTTCTTTAAGTGTTTCGCGGTACTGTTCCGCGGCGCTGTACAGCTCTCCTTCAGGGGGCTCCGTTTCCAGGATCAAATCCAGCTGCTTCAGCGCCGCCGGCTTCTTCTCCAGGTGATCTCCCAGCAGCAAAGCGTAATAATAGCGATCAGTAGCGGTGATCTGGTCATCAGCGGCGAGCTTTTCAAAGTGATCCTTCAGCCGGGTGATCTCCTGATCGATCGTCTTACCGGGCTGCTCGGAGCTTTTCATGAACCCGATGAGAGCCAAAGATATGCCGGGATTGGGCTCCTTCTTTAGAATCTTGCGCAGGTCCTCGATTTCCCCGGAGATCACTTTTTTATCTTCGCCGGCCCCTTCATACACGTAGAGCAACCGCAGGCGGTGCTCCGGGTTGTCCGGCTCCAGCTCCACCAGGTCGCGGCTGCGCTGTTTCAGGCCGGCTTCACATTTTTGCACCAGCTCTTCGTCGGGTTTTTCACCCATATTTTCAATCTGAATTAACAGGCTGTAGTGTTCACAGAGCTCGCTGAGCACACCGGCCTTGGGCCCGTATTCTTCGATATATTTTTCCAGCCTTTCGATCTCCTTCAAACAGTGGGCCCGGTAAGCTTCTGCATCGAGCTGCTGCTCGGGACCAGCCGTCTCGGGGTCATCGCGGCCAAGCAGATGGCCGGCATAGGCCGCGATCGCGGAGAGGGCCATCGCTACCGCCAGTACGGCCGCGATAATCGCGGCGATGCGCTGTTTACGATCTTTTTTCTTTCTTCCAGCCAAAATATCCCTCTTCCCAGGTAAATAAACAGATTTTTAGAGCATTAGAGGATATAATTATACAACTTAATCAAAACACCTTCAACTTTGGGCCATGGGATTAACGATATCACCTTAACGGCTGCGAACAAGCCCCCGCGGCATGAAACCCTGCATCTCCAGGTTCAAGGATCCGGCCCTTCTACTGCAGGTAATTGAGCCGCTCTTCATGCCATGTGCGCACTTTCAACCAATCTTTCAGCTTTATTCAGCTCTTTTATCTCCAATAATAACCATGCCCCGGTTAATATAAATGCGCCCAAATCAGATAAAGGAGACGACCACCAAACACCTTCCAGTCCCCAGTAGTAAGGCAGAGCTATCAGCAGCGGTATAAAAATTATGATCTGCCTTGACAGCCCCAATATAGTGGCTTGTTTTGCCTTGCCCACGGCCTGGAAATAGCAGGCCCCAAGCATTTGCACGCCCACCAGGGGAATCAGTTTAAAAAATATATCCATGCTGTGCACGCCCAACTCAATCAGCTCAGGTTTTTTGTTAAATAAGCCGATTAATTGAGCCGGCCAGATTTTGGCGATGGTAAAACCTACCGCTACAACAAATGTAGCCAATAAAACAGACAGCTTCAGGGTATCTTTAACCCGCCCATATTCTCCGGCACCCTTGTTGAATCCCAGAATGGGCTGAGCACCCTGGCCAATACCCATGGCCGGCATTACCAGAAAGGTGGTAATGCTCATGATCACGCCGATAACCGCCAGCGC
>JAAZIE010000319.1 GCA_012510305.1 Bacillota bacterium
AACGCTGTCGGAGAGGCCTGCCCGGGTGAGGATAACCGGCAGATGCACCGTCCCGGCAGCACCCGGTTCCACGAGGAGATCGATTCCCGCCTGCCCTTCTTTCGGCCTCACCTCGATTCCCGAAGCGGAGCGGTGCTCCAGCGACCGGCCGTCTTTGCGGATGTTGAAAGCGCCGGAAGGGGTTTTCTCCAGGCCGGCAATCTGCTGGAGCAGGGCTTGATCTTTTGCGTTCAGCATGAGGCTCTCCTCCCTTCGGGGCAGTCCCTGCGGCAGGCGCAGCGCTCGGTATCGCTGAGCAGCGGCCAGATCTCTTCGCGCGGGCCCTGCGCGGTGATGCGGCCCTCTTCCAGCAGCACGATCTCGTCGACGATATTTAAAACCCTCTCCTGGTGCGAGATGATGATGGTGGCGGTATCGCTGCGGTGGCTGCCGGCGATTACACCGGAGAGCCGCTCAAAACTCCACAGGTCGATCCCCGCTTCGGGCTCGTCGAAGATGCGCAGCTTCGGATCCTGCGCCAGCAGGGTGGCCACCTCGATGCGCTTGATCTCCCCTCCCGAAAGGGCGGCGTCCAGGGACCGGTCAAGATAATCGTCGGGGCAGAGACCCATTTGGCGCAGGTACGGACATTCATGATCGTTTCCCGGCCCCATGGCGATCTCCAGGATATCGGTGACCCGCAGCCCCTTGAAGCGGGCCGGATGCTGGAAAGCGTAACCGATCCCTTTGCGGGCCCGCTCGGTAATCCCCAGCCCGGTGATCTCCTCGCCCTGGTAAAGAACCCGCCCGGCGGTGGGGCGGTGGATCCCCATGATCACCTGCGCCAAAGAGGATTTACCGCTGCCGTTGGGCCCGGTGAGGGCGTACATCCTGCCGGCGTCAAAGCGCAGGTTAATCTCCTTCAGGGCAGTGTGCTCCCGCTCTTCGCTAACAAATTTCAGGCTGATGTTGTCCAGTTCCAGCATGGCGCTGCTCCTTTCTTTCCGGTACAATGATCATTAAAATTATAGCACAGCCTGATATAATGAAACAGGGGCAGAAAGCCGCCTGCTCCCGCGGGCACCGCGAAGCGGCGAAAATGTATATCACAAAGGCGGCTTGCCGCCTTAAAAAGGAGAAGAGAGGCCCTGTTGGCACTTACCGGTATCGGCAAATCTTTTGGAGCCCGGCAGATCTTCAGCTCGGTTTCGCTCCGGCTGCAGCCCGGCAGCAAGGCCGGGCTCATCGGGCCCAACGGGTCGGGCAAAAGCACCCTGCTGCAGATCATCGCCGGGCTGCTGGAGCCGGACAGCGGGACGGTCAGCCTGGCCCGGGGGGCGAAGGCCGGTTACCTGCCGCAGGAGCCGGGCGCGGGGGCCCGGGGGACGCTGCGGGAAGAGCTGGAAAGACCTTTTGGCCGCCTGCTGGAGCTGCAGAAAAAGATCACCTCGCTGGAGCAGGAGATCGCCCGGGAGTCCCGTCCGGGCAGGGAGCCGCCGGGGCGGCTGCTTTCGCGTTACGGCGAGCTGCGCCGGCAATTTGAAAGTGAAGACGGCTATCTCATCGAGAGCCGCATCGAGAGCGTCGCCCGCGGGCTGGGCCTTGCCTCCGGCGAGATGAACCGTTCTGTGAGCGGCTTCAGCGGCGGCGAAAAGGCCAGGGCCAACCTGGCGGCGCTGCTGCTGGGCGATCCCCAACTGCTTCTTTTGGACGAGCCGACCAACTTTCTCGATTTTGAAGGGCTGGCTTGGCTGGAAAAATATCTTCTCGATTCGCCGGCAACCCTGCTCGTGGTCTCCCACGATCGCTTCTTTTTGGACCGGGTGGTTTCGCAGATCTTCGATCTCAGGGCGGGCAACCTGCACAGCTACCGGGGCGACTACAGCGCCTACCGGATTCGCCATGAAGCGCAGAAAAAGAGCGCCCGGCGGGCTTACCGGGAGCAGCAGGCGCTGATCGCCCGCACCGAAAAGCAGATCCGCCAATCAAAAGCGGACCGCCGCTCCAAGCGCCAGGCGCGGAGCCGTCAAAAGCGATTGGAGCGGCTCAGGCCGCTCGGCGCTCCCGCCGCCGAAAAAAAGTTCAAGCTGGATCTGGATTATGCCGGCCGCAGCGGGCGGCAGGTGATCACCTTTGAAGAGGTCTCCCGCTCATTTGGCGAAAAGCGTCTCTTCGAAGAGCTTTCGTTCCAGGTCCGCTGGGGCGACCGCATCGCCCTGGTGGGCCCCAACGGTGCGGGTAAAAGTACCCTGCTGAGGATGATCGCCGGCCTGGAGCAGCCCTCCGCCGGCCGGATCCGCCTGGGCCCGGCGGTAAGCGTGGCCTACTTTGCCCAGGAGCAGGAGCAGCTCGACCCTGGGAGCACGGTGCTTGAAGAGATTGCCGCCGCTTCGGATCTTGGCCTGAAGGAGGCGCGCGATCACCTGGGTCGCTATCTTTTTGGCGGCGATGATGTTTTCAAGAAGATCTCTTCTCTAAGCGGCGGGGAGAAGAGCCGCCTGGCCCTGGCGCGGCTCGCTTTGCGCCCCGGCAACTGCCTCCTGGTGGATGAACCCACCAGCCACCTCGATCTGCCCGCCCTTGAAGAGCTGGAGACGGTGCTGCGACGCTACCCCGGCACCCTGGTCGCGGTTTCCCACGACCGCTATTTTTTGAAAGGGCTGGTCAACCGTGTTTTTGAGCTTCAAAGCGGTTCTCTGGCCATTTACGAGGGGGGCTTTGAGCAGTACCTGGAAAGCAGGGAGGAAGGGGGCAAAGAAAAGCGGGCCGCAGAAGAAGGTGCGGCCGGGGAGCGCAAGCGGCGGGCTTTGCAGGAGCGGCGGCGGGCTCGGGAGCGGCAGAACCGCGAACGCCGGCTGCGCGAAGAG
>JAAZIE010000320.1 GCA_012510305.1 Bacillota bacterium
ATTTTCTATGTACATATCGGGGTCGGGAAACTAAGCCCTATCCCGGAGCCGCAGATACAGATAAAAGGAGGAGAAAGCATTGAGGAAAAAGATTCTCAGTTTGCTTTTAGTGTTCTGTTTCTTGTTTTCCCTGTTGCCGGCACCGGCGATGGGCTTTATCGGCAGCGGTGCAGGGGGACAGCAAGCTGTTTTAGATGAACTGACGGCGCTTTTCGGCGATGAAGGGGCCGCCCGGGAGGCTCTGAATCAGCTCATCTCTCTGGGGCTGGTGGATCAAAATGGACGGCCCCGGACGGGCATGAAAATTGAGCTGGAGGGCCGCAACCTGACCCTGGAGCAGGTCAAAAATCTGCTGGCCGCAGAGGGGACGGATCTGAAGCAAAAGATCACGGTGGACGGTGTTACTCTAACCCTGGGCGACTTGAAGGTGATGCTCCAGATCGAGGCGCAGCTGGAGCTAATGCGGCAGATGCTTCTGGGGAACGGGGTGGCGCTGACCGCACAGCACCGGGCTTCTTTGCAGAGCCTGCTGGCCCAGATCGAAACCGAGGGGATCGGCCTCCTGGCGGCGGGTACAGCCGACCCGCTGGACTACACTTCGGTGAACCACGAGATCTACATCCAGGCCTGGTTGAACGGAGTGGATGGGAAAGTAGATCAGCGCATCACCACGTACCCGTGGGGGTCTACTTATCCCTGTACTGTCCAGTTTAAGCTGGTGGACAAGGACGGCCTGGCGTTAAACGTAGACGACGAGCGGCTGAAAGGAAAAGAGGTCACCTTTCAGTGGCGCAGTGTCTGCGGTTCGATGCAGCGCTACTCCCAGCTGCCCGACAACCGGCAGTATCCCCCGGGCGCCCTTCTCCGCTGCTTGTCAGAGCCGGGGGAGACCATCACCCTAAAACCCGGCAAGAGCCCCCGGGTAAACCTTGAGATGTCAACAGTAGCCAATGGCAACTATATTTATTGGCTTAAGCCCAACAACCGCTGGTTTGGCGACCAGACAGCCGTGATCCAGCTCTACAACCCGCAAAACGCCCTCTTCTACAACGGCGGCGCTCAGCCTCCCTCTAAGACAAAGGATCTGATCCTTTATCAGGAGAACACATTAAATCCGTGGGAAACAGTGCCGCACCATGAGGAGGGGCGGGGAAATCTTATTTACCGCGCGAACTATGATCATGTTTATAACAATCAACAAGTACGGCCATACACGCTCCATCTCGACGGCACCTCCTACTATGAAGGGTCCGTAGCGGACGGAAACATGACGCCGCATACGTCAATAACCCCCAACAGCTTTATATCCAGCAAAGGCGGCGTCAGCTACGTACCCGGCATGGCGCTCTGCGAAAAGATGCTCGCTTACTATTGGGCCGACGGCATCGCCCCAAACGGCGAGGGTTATGAAGTAGTGTTAAAAATGGTAGCATACGCGGGTACCAAGTTTGAGGGCATGCAAAAAAAAATGTTAAGCAGCACCGGAACAAAAACCCATCCCCAGACTCCCGTGCCCGGCACCGAACCGTTCGTAGAAGTGAGAAGCGTGCCTGACCCGTACGCAGATCAATATGATTACATAACCTACGGGTGGATCCAGAAAGGCCAGGACGACAGACGGCTGGCCCTGAGGCCCCCCTTGGACCATTACTATGATGATGGTCTCTTTTACCAACCATGGAAGAACACCGGGCCGCTGCTGTTCAATAAACTCCTTTTTGATTTTACGCACACATATGCGAATGTAATGGATATCGACCTGGCGATCTATCATCAAGACACCTACGCTCCCACCCTGGCCGTTGCAGGGGCCTGGGACGCACCGGAGGACTATCCGGCTATCTTCGTGGACGGCGATTTTGAATACCGGAGCGGGCAGTATGTCCCCATCACCGTGCGCTTTTCCGAACCGGTGCGGGCCGACGGAGCTGCGATTACCGTCAACGGCAAAGTGCTGGAAGCGGCAGAGCAGGCGGGGACCCTGGCCTCCAGATTG
>JAAZIE010000321.1 GCA_012510305.1 Bacillota bacterium
CTGCTCCACCCCGCGACGTCTCTGGAGCGGGTGAAGGGAATCGAACCCTCGCTACCAGCTTGGGAAGCTGGCGCTCTACCACTGAGCTACACCCGCATTAACGCGCTTATAGAGTATACACGCCCCCGTGAAAAATGTCAACAACTCGCCAAAGGATTGTCTTGCCCGGCCGCGAGCCCCGAATTTATCCTCTGCGCACCTGCAGATAGCGCTCCAGCTTGCGCTTCACCCGCTGCAGGGCGTTGTCGATAGACTTGACATGGCGCTCCAGATCTTCGGCGATCTCCTGGTACGATTTCCCCTCCAGGTACAGGGTCAACACCTTCCACTCCAGGTCGCTCAAGATCTCACCCATCTTGTATTCAATATCGCTGTACTCTTCCCGGTTGATCATCAGCTCTTCGGGGTCGGTGATCTTGGTCCCGGAAAGAACATCGAGCAGGGTTCGATCCGAGTCTTCATCATAGATGGGCTTGTTTAACGAAACGTACGAGTTTAAAGGGATATGCTTCTGCCGGGTGGCCGTCTTGATCGCGGTGATAATTTGCCTGGTAATGCAGAGCTCGGCAAAAGCCCGGAAGGAGGACAGCTTGTCCCCCCGAAAATCACGAATAGCCTTGTAAAGGCCGATCATCCCTTCCTGGATTATATCCTCGCGATCGGCGCCGATTAAAAAGTAGGACCGCGCTTTTGCTTTTACAAAATTTTTATATTTCAGAATTAAAAATTCCAAGGCAATATTATTGCCGTCTTTAGCCTCGCCGACTATATCTTCATCGCTTTTAAATTCTAGTTCCAAGTAGATATTGCCACCTTCTTTTGCGTCAGGGGCTAAAGAGCTCACCTAAATCGCCTCCGTAGGGGTTTTTGTGGGAGGAAAAACTAAGTTGACGGATAAATTATAACGTAAAGAGACAGGCTGGTCAAGCTTGTTCCGTCTGAAAGTATTTTGTAACAAACTGGCGAATCGGCCAAAGGATTTGCCGCTAATCGACAGTTTAAATGACGAACTAACGCTCAGTCCCGCGCCGCCAACCTTCCCTCTGGGCTGCGGCGGCGTAGATGATCACCGCAGCCGCTACCGCGGCGTTGAGGGAGGAGGCCTCGCCGCACATGGGGATGGAGATGGTCCCATCGCAGCGCTCGCGAAGCAGCCGGGAAAGCCCCCGCCCCTCTGAACCGATGGCCAAAACAAAGGGACCGCTGTAGTCTACCCGGTAATAGGGCAGCTCCCCGTCCATTGCAGCACCATAAATCCAGAAGCCCGCATCTTTCAGCTGCTCCACCGCCCTGACCAGGTTGACCACGCGTGCTACCGGCAGCCGTTCAGCAGCCCCGGCGGCCACCTTGCGCACAGCCGGCGTAATGCTTACGCTGCGATCCTCAGGAATAATGACGCCGTGCATGCCGGCGGCGTCGGCAGTGCGCAGCAGGGAACCGAAATTCTGCGGGTCCTGCAAATGATCCAGCGCGATCAAAAAGGGATGGCGGGAAACCGCTTTGGAGCGCTCGATCATTGCGTCAAGATCAAGATATCCAAAAGGGGAAGCCAAGGCGACAACACCTTGGTGATTGCCGCCGCCGGAGAGCCTGTTTAAAGCGGTGCGCGGAACAATTTTTAAAGGAAGCCCCTGCTGCCGTGCAGCCCGGTCAATTTGCCCAATAATTTCGCCCTTCTGCCCCGCAGCCAGGTAAATCCTTTGCAGGTGCCCGCGGCGAAGCGCTTCCAGCACCGGCCGGCGGCCCATGACCACCTCACCGGCACCGGGGGCTCCGTTCCCACTTTTATTTTTTGTTTTTTCTAAGTTCAAGTCGTCCGCAGCTCATCTCTCCCTCCGGACAAATTCCATCGGTTATGCAGGGCGGTCCGGCTGCTCTGAACAGCTCCGGCGCCACCTTGCGCACCTCCACCAACATTTTCCCGGCAAGACGCTGTATCTCCCACTGTGCCCGGCGGCAGCAGCGCACCCGGAAGAAATGAAGCAGGCTGCGCGCATTCATGGTTACAACCAGCTTGGTTTCACAGGCATTGGGCAGGATATAGCGGGCGTCCTCCCGCGGCACCGCGGCACAGAGCTCCGCGTAACACTGCCGGATCTGCTCGATCTGAGTTTCAAAAAGCCTCTTCGCAGCGGCGTTCTTTTCTACAGAAGGAGGCATAATCCAGGTAAAATCTTTTTCATCGACATAGCGCTGCGATTTTTGGGAATAAGAAGCAATCCGGTGGCGGACCAGCTGGTGTGAAAGGGCCCGGCTGATTCCGTCCACGGCAAAGCTAAAGGAAACA
>JAAZIE010000322.1 GCA_012510305.1 Bacillota bacterium
AGAGTTTCCCTGCGGCCTTCCGGAGAGCAGGCTGCCGGCAACCTGCGCAAAGCCCTTCAGATGATCCGCCTGCTGGAGATGGAGCGCCCCCTTACCCTGAAGGGCTATATCAACTGGTTAAAGCGGGTGGCGGAGCAGGGGCGTGAAGAAGCCGAGTCATCGCTTTACGATCCCGACAGCGACGCCGTTCAGCTGCTCACCGTTCACCGGGCCAAGGGGCTGGAGTTTCCCGCAGTCTGCCTGGTGAATGTGGGGGGGGGCAGCAGGGGCGGTGCTTCCTTTATCGCCCATCGGAGCGAGGGCAACTTCTATCTCAAGCTGGGCGATCTGGTCAGCTCCGGCCTGGAGGAAGCGGAAGAGCAAGAAAAACTTCGCCTGGAGGCGGAGCGGATCCGGCTTTTCTACGTGGCGGCGACGCGGGCCCGGGACATTCTGATCTTGCCGCGCTTCTATAAACAGGGCTCTCCCGGATTCTGGTCTTACCTGGAAAGAGCAGAAGCAGAAAATGCCGATCTCTGGACCGGGGTTTTATCCCTGCAGGCCGGAGCATCCTCTCACGAGAGAGAAGCGGCGCCGGCCGGGCGGGATCAGGATAGCGCCGCCCCGCTCGATGAACTGGTGGAGGGCCGCCGCCGGCGGCTGGATCAGCTGAAACGAACGATCTGCGGTGCCGCCGCACCGGGACCCTATATCAGCGCCGGCGCCCTGGCCGGTGAGAGCGGCGCGGAGGAGCCGGCGACCCTGCAGGATGCTGCCGACAGCGATCCCGAAGCGGCCCCGCAGGGCAGGGGGGCTTCTTTTGGCTCCGCTTTTCACGAGATCATGGAGCGGGTGGACCTGAGAGGCCCTTCCCCCGGCCGGCTGGAGGCGCTGGCCGCCCGTTCGGGGGACCGCTGGGGAGTGGAGCATCCCGGGGAGCTGATCCGGCTGGCCCGGTCCACCCTGGAGCATCCGCTTATCGGCAGGGCCCGGAAGTCGGAGCGGATCTTTAAAGAGCTGCCCTTTGTTTACTGTTTCGAGGGGCTCCTGGTGGAGGGGATCATCGACCTTCTTTTTCAAGAAGAGGGGGGGCTGGTAATTGTGGACTACAAGACCGACGGCGGCGGCGCGGCGGTGTGGGAAAAACGCTGGGAGGGCTACAGCCGCCAGGGCGCGGTTTACGCCCTGGCCATGGCTGATATCTCGGGGCTGCCGGTGAAAGAGGTCTCCTTTATATTTGTCCGGGAGGCCCGGGTGAAAAGCCTGGCCCGCCTCGACGAGGCGTCTTTGCGCCGCACCCTTCGAAGAACATAAATAGCAGGGACTGTGAATATAAATGGAAGAAATAAGACCGGGTGTCTGGGTGGTGTACGCCGAAAATAAGGGCCGCTTTCCTTTTGCCCATTCGCTTTACCTGGAAGGCAGGCAGCGGGCTCTTATCGACACCGGTGCCGGAAAAGGCTTGCAGCAGCTGGTGGGGAAAGTGGACCGGGTTTTTTTAAGCCATTTTCACCGCGATCATGTTGCCGGGAACGACCTGTTCAGCGGGGCTTCCTTTTCGATTCACCCCCTGGACGAACCGGGAGTGACCTCGGTGGAAGGTTTTTACCGGCTCACCGGGCTGATCCGGTTTGATCAATCTTACTGGGCCACGCTGAACCAGGAGCGGTTTACGGCGACCACGGTTACCGAAACCCACCGCGAGGGGGATCGGATTGATCTGGGCGGCCTGACGCTGCGGGTTGTGCACACGCCGGGTCATACTCCCGGGCACTGCGCTTTTCTCGTAGAAGAGTATAATTTACTGTTTACCGCCGACATCGATCTCTCTTCATTTGGACCCTGGTACGGCAACGACAGCTCAGACCTGGAGCAATTTCAGAGATCGGTGGATCAGGTTCGCTCCCTGAAACCGGGGCTGCTCGTAAGCAGCCACAGCCCTCCGGTAACCGCTGATATTGACCGGCGTCTGGAGCAGTACGGCGCCGCGATGGAGCAGCGCCATGAACTGGTATACCGCCTGCTGAGCCGGGAGGCGATGACGCTGGAGCAGCTGATCGATCTGAAACCGATCTACGGACGCCACCCGGAACCGGCGCCGGTTTACCGTTTCTTTGAAGGGAATATGCTAAAAAAGCATTTGGCCCTTCTCCTTGCTGCGGGCCTGGTTCGCCGGACCGGCAAAGGGGCCTATGCAGCCCGGCCGCAGGATCATTATTCTGGTAATAGTTAGCTGTTGTCAAAAGAATAAAACTGAATTATAATAAATTCAGCCCCAAAAAAATACGAAGCAGGTTCAAGATAATGAAAGTTAGGGAATATTTAAAAAATAAACTGAGGCAGGGCGCGGTTCATATTACCCTGATCGATCCCTCCCGGCAGCTGCCCGAAGCGGCCGGCCGGCTGGCCCGGACGGCCCAGGAAGTGGGGAGCGATCTCATCCTCATCGGGAGCGCCGCCGCAACCGGACAGCGAACGCTGCTGGAAACGGCCGAACTGGTCCGGCAGAAAACAAGCCTTCCGGTCATCTTTTTACCTGCGGGAAGCGATTCGATCAGCTTCAACCTCGATGCTTTTCTCTTCTTGAGCATGCTCAATTCTCGCAACACCCGTTTTGTCAGCACTGCACATGCCCGTATTGCCCTGGTTCTAAAAAGGCTTGATGTAGAAACCATTTCTGCCGGGTATATCCTTGTGGAGCCGGGGATGAAGATCGGCGAGCTCGGCGAAGCCGAGCTGCTGACGCGTGATAATTTTTGGAAGGCCATCGGCTACGCCCTCACCGCTGAATTCATGGGCATGGATTATGTTTACCTGGAAGCGGGCAACGGGGCGGCCCAGCCTGTTCCCGCCGGCATGATCCGCGCGGTGAAGCGCGAGATCTCCATCCCCTTGATTGTCGGCGGCGGCATTCGCACGGCTGTCGACGCCCGCCGGGTGCGCCAGGCCGGAGCCGATATCGTTATTACCGGCACGGTTATAGAAAACGCCGGCTACCGCGAAAGGCTGCGTTCCATCCTCAGCGCACTCAAAGAATAACCTCAGCGTTGCTGCAAAAAGTATTCTCAGCCGGTCAGATCCGGCCTCCCCCCAAGAGCCCTTTGCATAAATTTAGCTGTGCCGGTTTGCTTCGAGCGCCCGGTATTGTTTTCATCAACGCCCCCGCTGTCAGAAGAGATAAAAGATAAAAAGTTAACCCAATTGACAAGAAAATAGGGAGAAAGTATAATTTACCTGGTTGGTGGTTGAACCACAAAAAGACAGGAGGGACAGCCGTGTCCAAAGACCGTTTCCAGGATTCCTATGACGCTGTTGTAGTGGGCGCCGGCAACGGGGGGTTGGTCGCCGCGGCAACGCTTGCGGCGAAAGGGCACAAAACCCTTTTGCTGGAACAGCATAATCTGCCGGGCGGATTTGCCACCAGTTTTGTCAGGGGCCGGTTTGAATTCGAACCGTCGCTGCATGAGATTGCTGATTTCGGTTCTCCGCAGAACAAGGGAGGTGTGCGCAAACTCCTGGAAGACAAAATCGGCATCGACAGCGAATGGATGAGGGTGCCCGAAGCATACCGGCTGATCATTCCCCATGAAAAAAGCGGCAGAATCGATGCCACCATGCCTTTCGGTGAGGCCGAGTACATCTCCAAAATGGAGCAGTATGTCCCCGGGTCCAGGGAATCTGTCTCCAAGTTCGTGAAGCTGTGCGAAGAAGTGGTCCACGCTTTCTCCTACCTGGGCAGATCGAGGGGCAACCCGGACAAGAAAGTTCTCACAGGCACTTACGCCAATTTTCTTAAAACCGCCCCGTACACCCTCCAAGAGGTGCTCGATGCCGTTAAAATGCCCTACCGGGCGCAGAAAATTATCACGGCATACTGGTGTTACCTGGGGTTGGGGTCAAAATACGTCAACTTCAGTATCTTTGCCGCCATGTTCAACCGCTATATTGCCAAGGAAGCATTTATTCCACGGTACCGCTCCCACGAGTATACCACGGCGCTGGATCTGAAGATTCGCCAACTGGGCGGAGATATTATCTACAATACCAGGGTGGAGCGCATCCTCGTAGAAAATGGGCGGGTGGTGGGTGTGGAAACGTCCCACGGCGATATAATCAAGACCGCTTACGTCATCGCCAACACCTCGCCCCATACAGTTTACAGCCGCCTGATTCATCCCCGGTCAGCAGTTCCGGAGCGGGCCTGGAAAACCTGCAATGCCCGAAAAGTCGGGTTTTCAGCCCTGGTCGTCTACCTGGGGCTGGATAAAAGCCCTGAAGAGCTCGGTCTCAAAGAATACAGTTATTTTATTTACAGCACCCCGGACAGCAATGAAATTTATGACCGCTTTCACAAGCTGGGAAGGCCCGCCGCCCAAGCGACGGTTTGCCTGAACAACGCCGTCCCCGACTGCTCCCCCGAAGGAACGACGATCCTTTACCTGACCACTCTTTTTAGCGGGGAAGCCTGGAGCGGAGTTTCTCCCCGGGACTATTTCCAGGTCAAAAATAAGATTGCCGCCGAGATGATCGACGAATTTGAGAAAGCGCTGGGCGTGAACATAGAGGAGAGCATCGAAGAGATTGCCGTGGCTACTCCCGCTACCTTTGCCCGCTATACCGGCGCTTTTAACGGCGGGATCTACGGTTATGAGCCGGTGCCCTGGGATTCCATTCTGCCGCGGATGATGACGATGAACGAAGAAAAATATATTAAAGGCCTCGATTTTGCCGGTGGTTTTGCTTTCCGAGGCCACGGTTACTCCAGCTCGCTTCAGTCGGGTGAAACAGCGGCCCTGTTAACTCACAAAGATTTGATGGAGGTGAAGTAATATGACCGGGAAGAAGCTTCATGTAAAGATCAAACCCCTGGGGATCCTGGACCTTTTATCTTTTAAAAACCTGGTGCCCGGACGGAAAAAGCGGATCGAAAAAGCCCCCGGCACAAGCATCGACCCTCTGCCGCCGGTAAACGCGCTTGCGGGCAAGCTCCACCCGGAGATCCAGCACCTGGTGGTGGATCAAATAAAGGATGAAACGGGCGATGTGAGAACGTACCGGCTGGTTCCCGACAAGGAGAAAGGAACCCTGCAGCCGGCTTATTTTCGCCCGGGCCAATATTTAAGCTTCACCTTTGAAGTGGAGGGAGCAACGGTGACGCGGCCTTATTCAATTTCTTCCACTCCCGGGGAGGCGCTGTCCGGTTTTTACGAGATCGCTGTAAAAAGATACCATGACGGTTTTGTTTCCCGGCAGATCTGGGATCACTGGACTGAGGGTTGTGCAGTGCTCTCGGGAGGGCCGGAAGGGTTTTTCTACCATGATCATTTAAGGGACCGCCAGAACGTGATCGGGATTGCGGGGGGAACCGGGATCACGCCCTTCAGATCGATGGCCAAAAGTATTCTTGATGATGACCTGAAGATCAACCTGGTCATATTTTACGGCAGCAACAAAAAAGAGGAGATCATTTATCACGAGGAGCTGAAGGAGCTTCAGGCTTCCTCGGGCGGCAGAATCAAGATCATTCATGTTTTGGCCGAAGAAAAACTGGAAAACTTCGAGCATGGCTATATCACCGCCGATCTGCTGAAGAAATACGCCGCTCCCCTGGAGAGCTCGATCTTTGTCTGCGGCCCCAAGCCCCTCTACCGGCATATCGACAGAGAGCTGAAAGGGCCGGCGATAAGGAGAAAGTTTATCCGTAAAGAGGATTTTGGAGAGATCGAAGACGTCAGCAGTTTGGAAACTTACCCCGGTGGCGCTGCCGGCAAGGCGTTCAAGGTGCTGGTGCACCGGGGGAAAGAGGCGGTGGAGATAGAAGCTGATGCCGGAGAATCGCTGCTCGTGGCGATGGAAAGAGCCGGGCTCTGCCCCCCTTCTTCTTGCAGAAGCGGCTCCTGCGGTGTGTGCCGCTCTTTGCTGATCAAAGGAGATCTTTTTATTCCGGAAGAGGTTGATGACCGGCGCCAGGCCGACAAGAAATTCGGTTACATTCACCCTTGTATCGCCTACCCCCTGGAAAATCTTGAGATAGTGGTGCCCCGGAGAAAAATCGAATAGCGGTCCGGGATATATCGAGCCTCCGGCGGCGCTTCAAGAAAGCGCCGCCGGCAGGCTGCCGCCTCTTTGATAAGAGCCGGGAAGGGAACCGGGGAGGGAGGGGAAAAAGTGAACATTATATTTCGCGAGCTGAAATCAGAAAGCCTCAAGGAGCTCTTTGTGCAAGAAATTGAAACTAAAATAATTTCTGGACGGATCAAGCCCGGCGAGAGGCTGCCCCCCGAGCGCGAGCTGGCCGGCCTGATGGGGGTGAGCCGGGGCATTGTCAATTCGGGAATCCTGGAACTGGCTTCCAAAGGTTTTGTCAGGATTATCCCCAGAAAAGGGACTGTGGTTAAAGATTACAAAAATGAGGGGACTCCTGCGATCCTGGTTTCGATCATGAACTATCACCAGGGGAAGCTCAGCCCCGGTCTTTTTAACAGCATGATGGATACAAGGTTGCTCATCGAGGTTGAAAGCGCCAGGCGCGCAGCGGAAAACAGGAGGGCGGAAGATCTGCAGTCCCTGAAGCGCCTGCTCGAGGAAGCCGAAAAGAGCAAAGAACTGGAGGAGCACGTTACCCTCAATTACGATTTTCATCACCGCGTGCTCATTGCCTCGGGCAACGTGGTTTACGCCATGATCTTCAAATCCTTCGAGCCGGCCTGTCTGAACCTGATTCGGATTTACTTTGCATCGGGAGATTACATGGAGCAGTCCCTGTTTTCCCATAGAAAGCTGCTTGGCGCGATAAAAAGCAGGCAGAAGGAGGAGGCGGGGAGAATCATGGAAAAGATACTGCAGGAGGGAAGAAAAAAACTGCTTAATCTGGCGGTAACCGGTTAGCGGAGCCGCTTTGCCGGCGCACCGGGCGGAAAGCGGGGTTCTGTGATCATTCAACCTTGGCTGCATTCGCCGCCGCCTGCAGCACTTTTGACGCCACTGCAGCGGCACTTTCGCTGCCGCTGCCGCCGCCTTCGATAACCACCACAAAGGCCAGCGGGAGATCTTCCCGGGCCAAGAAGCCGGTGAACCAGGCATGCGGCTTCTCTCCCTGACCCACCTCCGCCGTGCCGGACTTGGCACAGAGCTCCAGCCCCTGAAAGTTGCCTTCACCGTAAACAGCAAGCGTATTATTTCTCATCATTTGTCCCAGGGTGGCCGCTGTATCTTCCGAAAGCACCCGTTTTTTTGCCTTTAGATCCGCTCTTGAAAGAAGATTCCGATCTGCCACTGTCCTGGGCGTTACCTGCAGGCCTCTGTTACCGATGGCGCCCACATAGGCCATCAAGCTCAGCGGGTTGGCTGTGGTCGTAAATTGGCCTGCTCCAGCCCAACCCAGTTCGGCCTTGCCGGCATGGGCCAGGTTGATCCTGCCGGCAACGGCGTAGATGCCGTCAACCTTCAGGGCGGTATTGAACCCCGCTTTTTCCGCGTACTCCTGCAACCGCTCTGCGCCCAGTTCCAGGGCCACCTGGGCAAAAGCAACATTACATGAGCGGGCCAGCGCCTCTTTAAGCGTCACTTCGCCGTGCTCCGCCAGGCAGCTAATTTCACTGTTGTTGATTTGCATCTTGCCGCTGCAGTTAAAAAGGGTATCTTCAGCGCCCGGCAGGTGATCCAGGGCTGCAGCGGCGGTGACCAGCTTGAATACTGAGCCGGGAGTATAAGCCGCCGAAAAAAGGCGGTTGAGGAAGACGCCTTCATACTGCCCCGGGCTCCGGTCAAAATCGGGAGGGGCCAGGGGATCAAAAGAGGGCGCAGTGGCCGCGCAGATGATCTCTCCCGTCCGGTAATTGTAGACCCCCACGGCGCCTTTACGGCCGCCCAGTTCCCGGTATGCCGTGGTGCAAAGGTCTGCATCCAGGGTCAGGTTAAGCTCTTGCCCCGGGTTAAACCGGCCGCTGTGGAAACGGTAAGCGCCGTTGAGTAAATTCCAGCCCATCAAGCGGCTCCTGAAGGCAATGGGCACTGCGGTTTCCACGTTGTTATCCCGATCACCGGTAATATGCATCAGCGCAGTGCGGACAGCGGCATCTTCGTTATACTTGATCGACCCCTCCTCCATGCTCAGCAGGATCTTGCCGCTGCGATCATAGACTGTTCCCAGGCTGTGCAGCTTTCCCTCTTTATAAAAATGGCTGTTGGAGGGATGCTCCACCCAGGTGGCGGCATGGTCAAAATATTGCACGACAAAGGCCGCCAGGCCGAAGGTAAGCAGCAGCGTCAGCACTGTGAGCAAGACGGCCCGCACCGATAGCAGCCTCACCTGAACTCACCCGCCCTTCGCGCCCCGGTGGAGCGCTCCGCCGACTTGATGAGCGCTAAAAGTCCCCATGAAGTAATCATGGAAGAGCCGCCGTTGGAGACAAAAGGTATGGTTACGCCGGTCAGGGGAAGCAGGTCCACCGATCCCAAAACGTTCAGCGTGGTTTGCAGTAGAAACATGGTTGCCGCTCCCACAGCGGCGATGGCGTAAAATGAAGAATCGCAGTTTTTGGTCAGGGAAACGGCATAGATGGCGATGGAGACAATCAACAAAACTGCGGTGAGCGCCAGCAGCAGGCCCCATTCTTCGCAGAGCAGCCCGAAAACGAGGTCGGTATCAGCCGCGGCGATGTTCGAAAGAAAGCCCCTCCCGCCGCCCACGCCCAGCAGCCCGCCGCTGGCGGCGGCGATCATGGTGCGCGTTTGCTGGTAGCCCGCGCTGTTGGCAAATTGCCAGGCCTTCCCCCAAACAGCAAAACGGGCGGCGATATGCGGTTTGAACAGGAGCACCGCCAGGCCTCCGAACGCCGCTCCCGACAGGATCAAAAAAAGGGTGCGGATATCCCCCGAATGCATGAAGGCGATGACTACAAAAGCGCCGAAAAAGACCAGCGCTGTACCCAAATCGTTGATCAGGGCGAGGGTGATAATAGAGGCCCCGGAAAAGGCGATAAAAGCGGTCATATTGCGGGTGGTCAGCAGCCGGTCCAGGGTTGCCGTGCCGGCCAGCACAAAGGCAACCTTGACAAACTCCATCGGTTGGAAGGTGATAAAACCGAGGTCGATCCAGTTCTTGGCGCCGTAAAAGGTTTTCCCCAGGGCCAGGTTTAAAATGATCAGCGCCAGCCCCGCGGCGATCAAGATATACTTGGCGGTCCGGGCCCGGTCCAGGTTGCCGATCACCGCTACAATGATGGGGTATGCGATCATGCCGGCGGTGATCGCTGCAAGCTGCTTGAACAGCGAATGGGGACTGGCCGAAGCAGTGATGAACAGGTTCAGCCCGCATAAGAAATAAGCGGTCAGCTCCAGGGCGGAGCGCTTGCGGCTGAGTATTCCCATGATCCCGTAG
>JAAZIE010000323.1 GCA_012510305.1 Bacillota bacterium
TACCGGTCCACACCTGCATTTCGAAATTCACGAAGGCGGCAAAAAAGTGAACCCGCTTCAGTTATTGAAATAAACCATATCCCCGGTTTTCGGGGATTGAACAGCGGTGCAACATGGACTTTTCAACCGGGGCTCTCAGCGCCTGGGATCTGTTGAAGCCCTTTCTTGCCAGGCAAATGAAAACAAAGCTCGAGCAGGTCTGCGTGAAACGGTTGGCCTATCACTCGGACAACGTCACCCCGGGAACCCTTTTCTTTTTTGGCACCCCGTTAAAAGAAGGCCCTGCATTGCCGGAGGCAGCCTCGCTTTTTGTTGCGCGATAAATAAGGTTGTGCTATTATCTAGTTCTGGAAGCAAGGCTGAAGGAGGTGCCTGTTGATGAAAAAAAATATTCATCCCCCTTATTTTCGGACGAAGCTAACCTGCGCCTGTGGAGAGTCTTTTGAAGTCGGTTCCACCAGGGAAAACCTGAGGGTGGAGATTTGTTCCAAGTGCCATCCTTTCTTTACCGGCAAGCAGAAATTTATCGACACCGGTGGCAGGGTGGAGCGGTTTAAGCGGAAATATGGCCTCAAGTAAAAGCAACCGGCTCCCGGGGGTTGCAGGAGGGACCGGCATGAAAAAACCCCAGTTTGTCGGCGGCCAGGCAGTTTTGGAGGGAGTGATGATGCGTCATCGCGATCAAATGGCCATCGCCTGCCGGCGCAGTGACAACAGCATCGGTCTTATTTCGGAAAAGGTCACCCCTCTGGCCGCCCGTTACCCGATCCTGGGATGGCCCATCCTGAGGGGCGCGGTTATATTTTTTGAATCCCTGGTCACCGGCGTGCGCGCTCTGAACCTTTCAGCAGCTGAAGTTCTGCAGGAAGAGGGAGAAGAGATGCAGGGCTGGCAGAGTTTCCTGGTGGTGCTGCTGGGGTTGGGGCTGGGGGTCGGCCTTTTCTTTATCCTGCCCACCTACCTGGCCAAGCTCGTCCCACAGGGTTTGCATCCCATCGTTCTCAACCTCATCGAGGGGCTCATCCGGTTGGCCATTTTTCTGGCCTACCTGTTTCTGGTGACCCGCTGGAACGAAATGAAGCGTTTCTTCGGTTATCACGGTGCAGAGCATAAAGCCATCTTTTGCTTCGAAGCCGGGGAACCGCTGCATGTAGAAAGGGCGCAGCGCTACAGCACTCTCCATCCCCGCTGCGGCACCAGCTTTCTGCTTATTGTCATGGTTCTGAGCATTTTACTTTTCTCCTTTTTCGGTTGGCCTTCTTTGGCACAGCGTATCGCCCTGCGGCTGCTTTTGCTGCCGCTGGTTGCGGGGATCTCCTATGAAGCGATCCGGTTAACTGCGCGCAGCAGTTTCCCCCCGCTTCGGCTCTTTGTTATCCCCGGCTTGTGGTTGCAGAGGATGACCACGAGCGAACCCGATAACGGCCAGGTGGAGGTGGCCCTCTGCGCTCTGAAAGCGGTGCTCGATCCGGACAGAAAACAGGAGGAATACTGGGGCGGCTGCCCCGGGGGTGAAAATAATGTTTGAGAAGATGGCCCGGGCGGAGGAGCGCTACAATGAACTTACGCAGCTGCTCAGCGACCCGGAGATGCCGGCCCGCCAGGATCTATGGCAGCAGTATTCCCGTGAACTGGCCGCGCTGGCGCCGGGCATTGAACTTTATCACCGTTACAGGGGCCTGGAGCGGGAGTTGGCTGAAGCCCGCGAGCTTTTGCAGGAGGAGCAGGAGGGTGAGCTGGCCGATTTTTTGCAGGAAGAGATCACACGGCTCACCGGAGAAATAGAGCGGGTAACCGGAGAACTTCGGGAAAGCCTCCTTCCGCGGGATCCCCGCGACGAAAAAAATGTTTTCCTGGAGATCAGGGCCGGCACGGGCGGTGAGGAAGCTGCTCTTTTTGCGGCCGATCTTTTGAGGATGTACAGCCGCTACGCCGAGCGAAAAGGTTGGAAAATGGAAATTATCGATGCTCACGCTACCGATATCGGCGGCTTTAAAGAAGTGATTGCCGGGATTGAGGGTAAAGGTGTCTACCGCCGCTTGAAATATGAAAGCGGCGTTCACCGGGTTCAGCGGATTCCGGCGACCGAATCAGCGGGGCGGATCCATACCTCCGCCGCCACCGTGGCGGTGCTGCCGGAAGCCGAAGAGGTTGAAATTGAGATCAGCCCTCAGGATCTGCGCATCGATACCTATTGTTCCACGGGACCGGGCGGCCAGAGTGTGAACACGACCCAATCCGCCGTCCGGGTGACCCACCTGCCCAGCGGCCTGGTTGTGACCTGCCAGGATGAAAAATCTCAATTGCAAAACAGGGAAAAAGCGCTCCGGGTATTACGCAGCCGTCTCATGGATCACTATATTGCCGAGCAGGTAGCGGAGCAGGCTGAAGCCCGCCGTTCCCAGGTGGGCAGCGGCGATCGCAGCGAGCGCATCCGCACTTACAATTTCCCCCAAAACCGGATCACCGATCACCGCATCGGATTAACCCTGCACCAGCTGGACCTCTCTCTTGACGGGGAGATTGACGAGATTATCGACCGGCTGGCCGCCGCAACAAAGCAAAAACAGCTGAAAAATGCCGGCGGCTGAGCAATACATGAGATCGCATGGCGAGGTTACTATTGGAGAGGCCCTGCAAAGAGCCTCTTTGTGTTTAAGAGAGGCCGGCCTGGAGCGGCCGCGGGACGAGGCCGAAGCCCTGCTGATGCATCTGCTGGGGTGGGGGCGACTTGCACTTTTCCTCAAACGCTCCGCTGCTCTGCCCGGTCACATTGCCGGTGCCTTCAAGGCTGCACTTCAAAGACGTGCGGACGGCGAACCGCTCGCCTATATTACCGGCGAAAAGGAATTCTACGGGTTGAGCTTTGCCGTTAACCGGGCGGTCCTGGTACCCCGCCCCGAAACCGAGCTTCTGGTTGATGCCGCTCTCCAGTGGGCCCGCCCAAGGGAGGAGAAGATCCGGGGCGTCGATCTCGGTTGCGGCTGCGGCAACATCGCTGTGGCGTTGGCTTGCCATCTTCCGGAGGCTGCTTTTTTCGCCGCCGATCTTTCTCCGGAGGCCTTGCAGGTGGCTAGGGCCAACGCTGGGCGCCACGGTGTCCGCGACCGGATCCGGTTTGAGGAGGGTGATTACCTCGATGCTTTTGCCGGTCTGCAACCGCCGCCTCGTTTTAACCTGGTTCTTTCCAACCCGCCTTATATCTCGAGCGGGGAGCTGAAAATCCTTCCGGCAGCGATCCGGGATTATGAGCCGCTGCTTTCACTTGACGGCGGCCCGGACGGCCTGGCTGCTTACCGCCGGATCCTGGCCCGTCTGCCTTACTTTGTAAAGCGGCCCGGTCTGCTGGTTCTGGAGATAGGCTCCACCCAGGGCGATGCCGTTCTCGCGCTTTGCCGGGAACAGCCTTTATTTCACCGGGTTGCCCTGCAAAAGGACTACCAGGGGCTGCCCCGTATTCTCACCGGGCTATTTTAACTTTTCACCGGTGGAGGTAGCGGTGAGGCGGCCGTGAATAATACCCTTGATTGACAGAAGCCGGTTGGCCACCTCCTTGGCCTCACCGGCCGGCCCTTTGATCAAGAGGACCTCCAGGCAGCGGTCGTGGGCCAGGTGAACATGCATCGTCGAGACGATCAGTTCCACGTAGTGATGCTGCAGCTCCAAGAGAAGATCATTTAAGCCCCGGACATGATGATCGTAAACCAGGGTAATGGTGCCGGCGACCTCTTCATCTTCCTTGGACCATTCCATCTCCACCAGCTCATCGCGAATCAGGTCGCGAATTGCCTCCGAACGGTTGGCATAACCCTTCCGGACAATCTTTTGATCGAAGGCTTCGAGGAGATCCTGATCTATGGATACTCCGAAGCGGACCACTTGAGCCATGCTTATCCCTCCTACCAAGCCAGTGTGTGCATGAAGGGCTTATGCCAATTATAACAATTAACCCTTCTTACCGCCAGAAGATCTGTCTATGTCTAAGGGATACAGATTATGGCAATAATAGAGGTGAGGAGGGAAGAGCAGTGTTGCAAAATAGGGTTCAGCTCAGCGGAGTAAACACTTTCAAGCTGGCGGTGCTCACCACCGAGGAGATGAAAGAGCTGTTTCTCCGGGTGAAAAAAGGCGACTCGGGGGCCCGGGAAGCCCTGGTCAGGGGCAACCTGCGCCTGGTTCTGAGCATTCTGCAGCGTTTCAAAAACAGGGGAGAGCCGCTGGACGATCTTTTTCAGGTAGGCTGTATCGGGTTACTCAAGGCGATAGACAATTTTCAGCTGGAGCATGGGGTGAATTTTTCCACCTATGCGGTGCCGATGATTATCGGTGAGATCAAGCGGTACCTGCGCGACAACAACAGCATTCATATCAGCCGCTCCATCAAGAGCCTTTCCCACAGGGTTCTCCAGACCAGGGAAAAGCTGTTGAAAGAAAACCACCGGGAGCCGCAGATCAGCGAGATTGCCGCCGTGCTGGAGATGACTACCGAAGAGGTGGTTTTTGCCTTCAATGCCGCCCTGGAGCCTCTTTCCCTTTACGATCCCGTATTTTATGACAGCACCGATCCGGTTTGCGTGATGGATCTGATCAGCGATCAATCTGACAGCACCGAAAAATGGTTGGAGAATATCGCTCTCCAGGAGGCGCTGGAGAGGTTGGAACCCCGGGAAAAGCTGATTATCGAGGCGCGTTTCTTTGAAGGGAAAACTCAGGTCGAGATTGCCAGGAAGGTGGGGATCTCGCAGGCGCAGGTTTCCCGTATCGAAAAGGCGGCCCTGGAGATGATTCGCCGGCATTACAAGCAGGAGCCCTCACAGGAGCAGAAGCAGGATGAAAAGAGCGAGAAACAGTAAAGCTATAGCTCGGGGAGCAGCCCTGCTGTTGGCGGTGCTGACCCTGCTGATTCTGCCGATTTGTAACCGGTGGAAGCGAAACAACACCGCCGCCTGGCAGGTTCAGGGCGGTGAAGACGTTATAAGGCTGCACGTGCGTGCAAGCGGAGACAGCCCGGCGGAACAGAGATTCAAGATGGCCCTGGTGGCACAGGTCCGGCGGTTTCTCTCCGACAAGGCGTTTCTCCCCGGCAAAAACTACAGCATTTACCGGGATTTTTTGCGCTGCAACCTGCCGGCGCTGGAAAAAGAACTGCAGCGGTTTGCCGGCGAGTCGGCCCAAAAGGTACCGGTAACAGTGAAGCTTTGCCGGGAACATTTCCCCCTGCGAACTTACGGACGGCGGATCTATCCCGCCGGATCATATTCCGCCCTGGTGGTCACCGTAGGTGAGGGCAGCGGTGAAAACTGGTGGTGCCTCCTCTTCCCCCCGCTGTGTCTTCCCCCGGCAGAGATAGAAGATGAAATAGCCGTCCATGGCGAGCCCGGTTCCGGGGAATCGGTCCCGGCAACCCCCGGCACCCCCCCCCTGGAGAAGGAAGAAGCGCCTGCATCCGCTGCCTGGCAAAGCAAGATTTGGGAGCTGTTTAAGCGCCGGGGACAATCTATCGTTGAAAAGGCGGAGCAGATCTTCTATAATTAAACTGGTTTGAGTGATCAGTAAAGCACCTTTGCTTTTTTTGGGGGTCGAGAAGTGGACTGGCGAGACTTTGTCCAGATTGCGTTTATCTCTGTCGGCGGCCTGGGGCTTTTTTTATTTGGCATCCAGATGATGGCTTCGGGAATGCAGAAAGCCGCCGGGGACAAATTGCGCCGGATCCTGGAGACGCTGACGCAAAATCCGATCACCGGTCTTCTTACCGGCATGGTTATCACCATGCTCATTCAGAGCAGCGGTGCCACCACGGTCATGGTCGTCGGTTTTGCCAACGCCGGTTTGATCAGCCTCTCCCAGGCGATCAGTGTAATCATCGGTGCCAATGTGGGCACGACCGTGACTGCACAGATCATCTCCTTTAAAATAGAGATGATCGCTTTTCCGGCCATCGGTATAGGCTCGCTGATTATCTTTTTTAGCAGGCGCCGGCAGTATCGCTACCTTGGCGAAGCCCTCCTGGGGACGGGCCTTCTCTTTCTTGGTATCTCGACCATGTCTTCCGGCTTGGGACCGCTGAAGGATTTGCCTGCTTTTAACAGCCTTCTGTCACAATTCAGCGCTTTTCCCCTGCTGGGCGTGCTCGGCGGCGCTTTTATTACGGCGATTCTCCAGAGCAGCAGCGCTTTCACCGGTATGGTCATCGCCTTGAGCATGCAGGGGGGGATCGCCCTGGATCAGGCTCTGCCTCTTATTTTGGGATCCAATATCGGGACCTGCGTAATCGCTTTTATCGCCAGCGTGGGAACCAACCTGACCGCCCGCCGGACGGCGATGGCTCACCTGCTGTTCAACGTGATCGGAGTATTTCTTTGCCTCGCTGCGCTGCAGCCATTTACCGCCCTGGTGCTGGAAACCGGCTCCTCGGTGACCCGCCAGATCGCCAATGCGCACACCATTTTCAACGTGCTGAACTCCGCAATTTTTATCCTGGTCCTGCCATATTTCACCAGGCTGGTGAGCCGCATTGTCCCCGGAAAAGAGATCGGTTTAGAGATTGGTCCCACCTATCTCGACCGGCGGATGCTGCCTACACCGGCAGCGGCGATTGGGGCGGCCAAAAAGGAGCTGCTGCGCATGGCCGTGATTGCCCGCGACATGGTCGGCGAGGTGCTGAGCTGCTTTGTCCAAAATGACCTCAAAAAAGTGGCCAATATTGAACAGATGGAGGAGCTTCTTGACGGGATGGAAAAGGCGATCACCATTTTTCTGTCGGAGCTTTCGCAAAATCCGCTTACCGAGGCGGAATCTAAAATGGTGGGGAGTTTTATATCCGCGGCCAACGACCTGGAAAGGATCGGCGATCATGCCCACAATATCATGCAGCTGGCGGAAACGAAAGTTGAGGACAGGCTTCCCTTTTCCGAGCAGGCCCTGGAAGAGCTGAGCCTGCTCTACGACCAGGTTGGCGCAGCGATGAAACAGGCTGCCGAAGCCCTGGAGACAGAAAACAAGCAGCTTGCCCGCATGGTCATAGTGGGGGACGATGAGGTAGACTTGATGGAAAAAGTTTTACGCAAGGCGCATATTGAAAGGATCAACACAAAAAAATGCTTTCCACCTGCAGGCGTGATCTACCTGGATGTGTTGAGCAACCTGGAGAGAATCGGGGATCACGCTACCAATATCGCTCAGCTGGTGGTGGAAGAATTCTAACTGCAGTCAAGGGGAAGGGGAAGCCATGTCCAGAGCGCCATCGATTAAGCAAACCCTGCTTCTCCCTCCCGGCCGTAAATCCATTTTGGCTGCCGCCGGGCTGATTCGCCGCGGCGGGCTGGTCGCTTTCCCCACCGAAACGGTTTACGGCCTGGGGGCAAACGCCCTGCAGGGAGAGGCTGTAGCCCGTATCTTTACGGCGAAAGGGCGTCCGGCGAA
>JAAZIE010000324.1 GCA_012510305.1 Bacillota bacterium
CATGACCTCAAGCGCGTTCTCCTGGTCTGCCGGCAGTTTGAAGTTCCCGCTGCCGTCTGCATCAACCGCTGCGACCTCGATGAAGCGAACACCCAGGCGATCGAGGCCTTCTGTGCCGCAGAATCTGTTCCGGTGGCGGCGAAGATACCGTTCTACCGGGAGATTACCGAGGCTCTCATCGAGGCCCGGCCGGTGGTGAGCTACACCCGCGGCCCGGCGGCCGGCGATATTGCCCGCCTCTGGGACAATATTTCCGCCAACGGTTCTCCGTAAACTTCAAGCCAGGGCAGGTGCGCTGATGAAAACTGTGGATTATTCGGAAAAGCTGATCGAGCACTTTCAAAATCCCAGGAATGTAGGGCGGCTCCCGCGGCCGGACGGCACCGGCGTCATCGGCGACCCTTCGTGCGGGGACTGCCTGCGAATCTTTATCAAGGTGAAGAACAACCGGCTGGCAAAGATAAAATTTGAGGCCTACGGTTGTCCGGCGGCCATCGCCACGACCAGCATGCTCACGGAGATGGCCCTGGGGAAAACCCTTGACGAGGCCCTGGCGATTAAGCCGCAGGAGGTCGCCGGAGCGCTGGGCGGTCTTTCCGCCCAGAAATTGCACTGCTCCAACCTGGGGACGGCGGCCCTTTACCAGGCCGTTTGCCTGTACCGGCAGCAGCAGCCCCGGCCGCGGAAAGACCGATGATCAAACAAAGGAGCCTCTTGTTTTGCGGCCCCATTTTGCTTTTACCCGCCGCCCGGGCCCGGATGGAAAATGATGAAAGAGAAGGTGAGCTCCCATCGCCGGCGGGATCAAGATAACCACGATCTGTGAAAACACGGCCTCCCGTGCCGGCCTGCTGGGCGAGCACGGGCTGGCCGTGCTCATTGAGGCAGAGGGGCGGAGATTCCTTTTTGATACCGGGGCCGGCGCCACGCTGACCGGCAACGCGAAAGCCCTGGGGCTGGATTTAAGCCGCATCGACGCCGTTATTTTGAGCCATGGACACTACGATCATACCGGCGGCCTGGAAGCGGTTTTAAAAATGAAGGACCGCGACAGCCTGCCGGTCTACGCGCATCCCGGTATTTTTGAGCAGAAATATGCCCTGCGGCAGGGCCAAGAGCCCCGCTACATCGGGATGCCCCGGCTGCGCGGCGAACTGGAGACCCTGGGGGCTCGTTTTGAACTCGAACGGGGAGCGCAGCGCCCGGGCGGCGGGATCCTCATCACCGGAGAAATCCCCCGGAGCCCGGAAGCAAAGCCGCCGGGCCCTTCATTTTTGCTTAAAACGGGAGACAGCTTCACCGAAGATGAGCTCCTCGATGACCAGGCCCTGGTGATGGAGAGCGGCGCCGGTCTCGTTGTCCTGCTGGGCTGCGCCCACGCCGGGGTGATCGCCACCCTGGATCAGGTTCTCGCCCTCACCGGCCGGAGCGAAATCTACGCCCTCCTGGGGGGCATGCACCTTCTCCATACCCCCGCCGGCCTGCTGAAGACTGTAATCTCCCGCCTGGAACGCTATAATTTGCAGGTGGTGGCTCCCTGCCACTGCACCGGTCTCCGGGCCACCTGTGCGCTGCAGGCGGTTTTCGGAGAAAAATGTCTCGAGCACAAAACCGGCAGCGTTTTCACATTTCCTCTTTAGCGGGCTGCAGTTTGCAGCACCCCCTGTTGAGCAATTGCGGTTCACCGCTGTTTTGCCTGCGCTTTCTTGCTGTTGCCGCGCGCCCTCTCCCGGATAATATGATAAAATTAAGAAAAGTTTTATTTTAAGCTGAGAAAGGGGTGCAGCCGTATCGCTTAGCCCAAGGAGAAAATGTTTTGGTCCTTATCCCAATACTGCAGATCAAAGGAGTTGAACCATGAGTAAGCCGCTGGTTGAAGAAGTATTGCCCCGCCTTTTCCGGGCGGAGATTCCCCTGCCGAACAACCCGCTCCGGGCCACCAATTCCTACATTATCAAGGGCGAAGAGCGCAACCTCATCGTTGATACGGGGATGAACCGGAAAGAATGCCGCGAGGCCTTTGACGCCGTGCTGGAAAAGCTGCAGCTGGATCTGTCGCAAACTGATTTTTTTATTACCCATCTGCATGCCGATCACCTCGGGCTGGTCAGCGAACTGGCCGCAGCCTCTTCGCGCGTATTCTTTAACCGTCCCGATGCGCTCATCGCTTCCTTCAGCGATCTCTGGAAGCTGCTTTTTGGCGTTGCCCGGAAACACGGCTTCAGCGACAAGGAGCTGGAAGAAGCGCTCTCCAGGCACCCGGGATATCGCTACAGCCCCAGCGAGCCCGTTGATTTTGAGTTTCTCGAAGAAGGGGACGAACTTACATACGGGCCCTATACCTTTACCTGTATCCATACACCCGGCCATACGCCGGGGCACCTGTGCCTGTACGAGCGATCCCGGAAGATCTTTATCTCCGGCGATCACATCCTCGGTGATATCACCCCCAATATTTCGGCCTGGGACGATGCCGAAAACCACCTGCTGCAATACCTGCAGAGCCTGGACAAGGTGTCCCGGATGGAGATAGAGCTTGTTTTGCCCGGCCACCGGCGGATCCTGACCGACAGCCGTAAAAGAATAGCCGAGCTGAAAGAGCATCACCATGAAAGGCTCGAAGAAGTCCTGGGGATTATCGAAAGAGAAGGGGCAAGCAGCGCTTACCGCATCGCTTCGCAGATGCAGTGGGATATTGAAGCTCCCGACTGGGCGCGCTTTCCCATCACCCAGAAGTGGTTTGCCATCGGCGAAGCGATCGCCCACCTGCGCTACCTTGAAGAAGCAGGTCAGATCCGGCGCAAAGAGCGAGAAGGCACCGTCCTCTTTTACACCTGAACGGGGGAGAAACCCGCCGCGCGGGCCGCACCGCTACCCCGGCCTTCAATTAAGCGGTGTTGACCGGAAGCATATCTTTTGCCCGGAAAGGATTTGGGTGGCGCAGGGCGAATAATGCTCTATCGAGGCCACCAGGGAAAGAGGTGCCGTTTTTGATCGAGATAGTGTCAGCGACAAAAGTTTACAAAACGGGCAGCCGCCCGGCGGTGGAAGAGGTGGATCTTCGTGTTGGGCGGGGTGAGTTTATCTTTCTCGCCGGCCCCATGGGAGCGGGAAAGACCACCCTGATCAAGCTTATTTCCTGCGAGGAGCGGCCCACGAAAGGGCAGATAAAATTTCTCGGCAGCGACACCGCTGCGTACAAAGAGCGGCACCTGCTGCTCCACCGCCGGAAGATGGGCCTTGTTTTTCAAGATTTCCGGCTGCTCAAGAACAAAACAATCTATGAAAACGTGGCCCTCGCCCTCGTAGTTTCCGGCCGGCCGCCCCGGGAGATCAAAAGAAGGGTCCCGGTGGCCCTGGACCGGGTGGGCCTCTCCGGGAAAGAAAACTCTTTTCCCAGCGAACTCTCCGGCGGGGAGCAGCAGCGTGCCGGTATCGCCCGGGCCATCGTCAGGGAGCCGCTGGTGCTCCTGGCAGACGAGCCCACCGGTAACGTGGACCGGGAAACCGCCCTGGGCCTGATGGAGCTCTTTGAAAGGATCAATGAAGGCGGCACCACGGTGCTTATCGCCACCCACGACAGGGATATGGTCGGCCGCTTTAAAAAACGGGTGGTCACCCTGGAACAGGGCCGGGTTGTGGGAGATGAACTGCAAGGGAGCTATGACCGTGTTCATTAATTACTTGGGCTACTGCTTACGGCAGGCGATTATCTCGGTATCTCGCAACCGGTGGCTGGCCCTGGTCTCCGCGGCTATGATCGCGGTCGCCCTGGCCATCCTGGGGGGATTTCTCCTGGCAGCGGCAAACACCAACCAGGTGATGAAAAATGTCCAGTCGAACCTGGAGATCGCTGTTTTCCTTGACACCACCGCCGATATTCCGGAGCTGGAGGACAAGATCGAGCAGCTCGAGGGTGTTACGAGCTTAAATTTCGTCGATAAGCACGCGGGCTTGCAAGAATTTGGCCGGTCCCTGGGCGACGAGGCCCTGCTCGAAGAGTTGACCGGGAAGAACAACCCCCTGCCCCATGCTTTCCTGGTGCGGGGGAGATCGGCGGGGCTGATTCCGGGCCTGGCCGGGCAGATCGAAGGCCTCTCAGGGGTGGAATCGGTCGACTACGGTGGCGAGCTGGTGCAAAACATTACCCGCATCTCCGGGTGGCTGAACAGTATCTCCATAGCGATCAGCGTCTTGCTGGCGGTGGGGGCGATCTTTCTTGTCGGCACCACCGTCCGCCTCTCAGTGGCGATTCGCCGGGAAGAGATCGAGATCATGAAACACCTGGGCGCCGGCAACCGGTTTATCCGTTTGCCTTTTTTGCTGGAAGGCCTGGCGATAGGTTTTACCGGAACCCTGGCCGCTCTTACCGTCCTGGGCCTGGCTTATCACCGCTTTGCCCTTTTCCTGATCCAAAGCTCTCCGCTTTTTTTCCTGCACCCGGTCACGGCGCCGGTCAAGCTGATTCTTATTTTCGGGGGGCTGCTCCTCCTGGGAATAGCCATGGGCGGCTTGGGCGGCATCTATTCAATCCGCCGGTTTTCGGGAGTTTAGTCAAAGGAGAGGTGGAATGAAAATGCGGCGGCTGCGACCTGTTTCGGTTTTGAGCCTGGCCCTGCTGATGCTGCTGATGGCGTTAAGCGGTTACTATGCGGGGCCGGTGGAGGGCAGCGGGAGCGGCTCTTCTGCTGCCGAGATCGCCGAGCTGGAAGATATGATCGAGGCCCTCGATAAATCGATTGAAAACAGCCGGCGCAAGATGGATCGGCTGGAGGCAAAGATCGCCGCTGCGGAGAAGCAGATCGAAGCGGCCGGAAGAGAGATTGTTTCCGCCGAAGCCCGGCTCGAAGAAAGCACCAGGCTTTTCGGGCTGCGGGTGCGGAGCGTCTATATGGACGGGGGCATCTCTTACCTGGAAATTATTTTGGACGCGGATAACTTCGGCGACCTGATCGTCCGCTCGGCCTATCTTAAAAAAGTAGCGGACCGCGACGCCGACCTCATCGCCTCGATCAAGTGCGAGCGCAAGCTCATCGCCAAAAGAAAAAAGACCATTAAAAAGCGGTGTCGCGAGCTGGACGCCCTGATGAAGCGGGTCCGGGAAGAATATGCCCTGATTCTGGCCCAATGGGAGGAAAAAGAAAAACTCTTGAGGGAAGCCGGGGAGAAGACAGCCGGCTACAAGCCCGTCTACGGCGTGGTTCTCGACAACAGCCCGCCCGCCCGGCCGCATTCCGGGCTGGCCGAGGCCAACATGGTCTATGAATTCGAAGTTGAGGGGAAAATTACCCGCTACCTGGCCCTTTTCTCTTTTCTCCCCACCAAGGTCGGCCCCGTCCGCAGCGCCCGGACCCACAGTGCCACCCTGGCCCTGGAAAACGGCGTTCACTATATCTATGCCGGCGGAACCAAAGATGTCCTCAACATGATCTCCGGCTGGGGTTTAAGGAATACCAGCGCCCTGGCCTCGGGCAGCTCGGCGATCTACCGCAGCAGCGACCGCAGGGCACCGCACAATCTCTACGTCAACCTGGCCCGCCTGGGCAAAGAGTCTCCTTCCGATGAGCCCCTGATCCGGCCGGCTTTTCTGGACCGGGAAGGGAAACCGGGCTCCACCGTTTCCCTGGTTTACAACTCTTTTACGCATATAAAATACAGCTATCGCCCGGGCTCGCGCGACTACCTGCGCCACTTGAACGGGCAGGCGCACCGGGATGCCGCCGGAAAAGAGATCACTGCGCGCAATGTCATTCTCCAGTATGTGCCCCACCCTTATGATTCCCGCGGGCGGACCACGCCCAACCTCATCGGGTCGGGCCCCATCGATTTCTACTCCATGGGACAGCGTTTCCGCGGCACCTGGAGCAAAAGCAGCCCCGCCGCACCGACTCAGTTCTACTACTCCGACGGAAAACCGATCGAGATGGTCTACGGCCGCACCTGGATCCAGATCGTCCGCGGCGGTTGACCGGCAAGCCCGGGTAAATTGCAGCAGGGTGCACCATGAAGCAAAGAGAGGATAAAAGTGCACTGCAATAGAAGTATATAACAAGAAACAATAGGATGAGATCTAACGTGAAGTTGGCTTATGTTGTAGATTTTGACGGCACCATCAGCCGCATCGACATCACCTCGGTCCTGGCCAGGCGTTATGCCGGCGCGGCCGCTGCGGAGATCGGCGAGCGCTACCGGCGGGGTGAATTCGGGATGAAAGGCTGGCTGCTGGGAATGGCAAGTCATTTTTCAGCCGGCAGGGAGCAGATGCTATCTACGGCTTTCGAGGCGGCGGAGCTCAAGCCGGGGTTTGCTTCCTTTGTCAGCTCTGCCCATGACAGCGGAAGCCCGGTCTATATTGCCAGCGATGGCTTCGGATTTTACATGGAGCCCATTCTGGAGCAATATGGCTGCTTGAGCTACATTGAAAGGATCTATGGAAACAGGCTTATCTTTGAAGACGATGCCGCTGTGACTGTGGAAACACCCCATGCAAACCCCTCCTGCGATCGCTGCGGCAACTGCAAAGCGGCGCACGTTGTCCGGCTGAAAGACAGCGGTTACCGGGTTGTTTATATCGGCAACGGGTTTAACGATCGCTACGGCGCCTCCCATGCAGATATGATTTTTGCCCGGGCGGGCGATCGCCTGGCTCAGTACTGCCGCGCTCACGAGATGGCCTTCACGCCTTTCAATGATTTTAATGATATTTCCGGGTTTGTTTATCCACAACCGCTTTCCAATCCCAATGACCCTTTATGCGACCCCTGAGACCGGAATCTTCTGTGGTTTCCCGGTCTCATGTGGTCACAAGGGCTGCAGTTTTTCTTCCATCTTTCCTTCTACGATCTTTTCAAAAACAAGTACATAGCCAGGGTCTGCGATACCCTGGAATCTGTCTCTTTTATAAACAAGATAGCAAAAATATATTTGTAATAGATTGAAGTGAATTATGTATACTTTTATAAAAATAGTCTGATCATCCCGTGCTATACTTGTAAACAGAAGGTGGGCCGGTGAAATTCACCAGTGGATTATCGTTGGTTCAGGGGCTTGGCGGAATCGTTATAAGGACAGCTTTATGAAGGCCTGTTCCCCCAGTTTTAAGCACATGGCGGTTATGTTCCGGGTGGTTCTCGCTGCCGGGGGAAGTTGCCGCAGCGAGCTATATGCACTAGGCTAAATAGGATCAATGCAATTTAGCTCTAGATAAAAAACTATAGGAGTGATCGAGGATGAAGGAAAAAAAATTCACCGGAGTAATTCCACCTGTTATCACAGCTTTTGATGAAAAAGGTGAATTTAACGAGGTGGCCCAGAGAGAAATAATCAAATTTCTTACGCCCAATGTAGATGGGTTCTACCCTGTGGGGACATATGGCTCCGGGCCATTAATGGATCTATCCGAAAGGAAGCGGGTTGCCGAGGTTATCGTTGACGAGGTAAACGGCCGTGTCCCTGTAATTGTACACGTCGGGGCTATCACAACCGCGCAAACAGTAAGCCTGGCCGAGCATGCCCAGTCAATCGGCGCAGATGCGGTGGGGGCAATTCCGCCCTACTACTACCGCTATACAGATGACGATCTGTTCGCACATTACAAGGCTGTTTTGGATGCGGTGAAAATTCCCGTGTTTGTCTATAACAACCCGGGCCTTTCAAATAACCCCCTGTCACCCCAGTTGTTAAACCGACTGGCTGCCGAGGGTTTGGCGGGATTAAAGGACAGCGCTTTCGAAACAACACAGTTTTATAGTTTTCTGAATGAGATTCAAAGCCCGGGTTTCAATTTTATTATCGGAACAGAGGCCATTGCCGCGTCAGCGGTGCACGCTGGTGCGGATGCGATTATTTCCGGGTTGGCCAATGTTTGGCCCGAGCTTATGCGTGAATTCTGGGAGGCGCTGCAGTCTGACAGCGGCAGAAAAGCCGGGGCTTTACAGCTAAAAGTTTTTAAAGCCCGCTCAATTCTTAAGTATGCGGCGACTCTTGTGGTATGTTACGAGGTTCTCAAGATGAGGGGAATAGATGCGGGTTTCCCGAGAAGGCCCTATTTACCTTTGGACCAAAAGACACGGGGCAAAATTGAGCAAGCGTTCAAAGAGATGGAATTGCTCAAGTAGCAAACTGGCCTGACGATTACCCGTATTAACAATTACTGACCCTTTCTTTTCGGGCAATGCATAGAAGTTAAACAGTAGTCGACCCGATGTGTTCTCCCGGCTGCGGCTTTCAAAAGAATAAAGACGGCAATACAGATATGTAATATAACAGCGGAGCGTGTGCTCATTGAAAGCCGTGGCCTTTGTTATGACAACATTAAAAAATGATGATCATTTACAGAACAGGGTGCGCGAAGAGGGCAAATATTTGCAGTACAATGAATCTAAATGTGAACAATTTTATAATAATACCTTAAATGTTCCATGTTATTATTAGCCCACCAAAGCAGATCGGGGAAGGCGGGTATGTAGGTGCTTTATATAAAGAACCGGCAAAAACAAATTATAAACAACCTGCTTTACGATCAGAAAGTATATAAAATTGAAGAATTGCTAAAAACCTATGGCGTTTCCGAGAGAACGCTGATGAATGATCTGGACAGTATTGAAATTTGGGCGCTGAGCATGGGGCTAACCCTTAATCGGAACTACAGAGACGGGATTTCTCTTTCATTTAATACAAAAAAGGCGAGAGCGAGCAAGGTGGAATTTCTTTTAAACAAGCAAGAAAGAATTGCCCTGATAATTTTGTTCCTGCTCAGCACCGGCAAGCCGATAACAATCAGCGTTTTAAGTAATAAGTTGAATGTGAGTTACGCCACTATACTGGAAGATATAAACGATGCGGAAAAGTTGGTTGAGGATCTAAACTTAAAATTAATAAGAAAACAAAATTACGGTATTGATATTGCCGGCGATGAAAAAGACATAAGAAACGCTTCTTTCAAAATTATATTGAAAAGTATAAACATCAAATACCTGTTCCATATATTGTATCACCGGAACAATAAAAATTACAAGAAATCTTTTTATTTTATCGAATCGGTGTTTCCTTACGAAATGCTCAGCGCGGTTTACGATATGGCGGTTTCGATATTGAAAAAATACCGGTATAGGCTGTCTGATTACAGCACCATAGAATTTGTTATAAAGGTAACCATTGCCATAAACAGGATTCAGCATGGCAAGGAGGTTGCACCCCTTACAACAAGCGAAGGGGATGGTTGCAAAGAACAAAAAGACGATAAAGAGTATCTGATGATTAAC
>JAAZIE010000325.1 GCA_012510305.1 Bacillota bacterium
TCAGAGGTTCCTTTATGTTCCCCTCCAGCGAGTTGGTCAAAGGGCCGGGTCCCTGCTTAGCCCGCCCCGGCAATGGGGGCCCAAGCCCTCAAAAGTCGTGCTTCATTAAAGAGCGACCCGAACAATCACGACTTGCTCACATGGCCAGAGTAGCTTGCACCAAGCCCTCATGATCCAGCTTGGAGAGCTCCTTTACTTTATCTGTGTCCAGTCCGGCAGCTTTGGCAAAGCGCTCGCCATATTCCGCATCAGCCAGGTAGCAGTGAGCTGCATGGCGGTATTTGATATTTTCAGTAACAGAAGCCATATCTTCAACTGTGTTTTCGATCAAGAGCTGCTTCTTCTCTTCTGTGAGCACGAGCCAGAGATTACCCCCGGCGCGGAAGCAGTCATCTGTGGGGTCATCCTTCGGGTCGTAGCGATACAATCATAGTGGTTGAAGTAGATCACCTGCTGAATGTTGGTCACTTTGGAAATAGTGGTAATTTGAAAAGGTAAAACACAGCCGGTAAAAGAATGTTAACAGAAGTCGGTAAAACGAGGAACGATTGCCAGCAGCCGGCGTAAACTTGGTTTGAGAAAAAGGCAATCTGAAGTACAGGCGTGGCATGTTTTCTAAAAATGATTATTGTAATAAGTATAAAATACGGAAGGAACGATTATGAAATTAGTAAATCCAGACCACACCTCAGCGATTGTTGATCTAATCAACACAAGCCCATATTTTTCTTTGCTATCGTTGAACGTGCAAACAATAGAGTTGGGCAGCTGCATTCTGGAAGTGCATCTTGAAGAAAAGCATCTAAACCCTTTTGGTGGCGCACATGGTGGGGTGTACTCGTCCGCTATCGATACAGCCGCTTATTGGGCTTCTTATTGCAGTATTCCCGAAGATATGGGGCTTGTTTCTGTTGATCTCCATGTCGATAATATTTCACCGGTTCATAAAGGTAAGCTCATTGTTGCAGGGAAGCTGATAAAAGCCGGGCGTTCCGTCTGTTTTTCTGAGGCGACTGTTGAAGATGAAAAGGGGAAACTTCTGGCTCATGGTACATCAAAACAGTTGGTTGCAAGTGGATTACAGACGATCAACCATGTTCTTGAAGCAATGGGGCGTGATGCTTTGCCGCCAAAATTTAAAGATTAGCTCTCACGCAAGAAATATATATGATGGAATTCGTTAACTGGCCGCGCTTTGAAAACCTGGGACGGCTGGGGATCGGCGAAGAACAGGCATGGATGTGGGCAGATGCGGGATTGGGCTACCGGCAAACCGCCTCTAGCCCAATCCTGCCAATGTCCCTATCCAAGGGGAGAAACGCACAGGAGACCTCAGTCTGATGGAATGTTACTCTGAAAGGTGACGAGCAAACTTCGGAACCGCCCTGTACTGAGGTGGTTTGGATAGCAGGTCGCCCAACTAAGGGGCAACCTGCTATCCAATTTTGAGAAATGTTTAAAAATTAAATTTGTGTCCCAACTGGCCGATGAGCGGCAGTTCCTTCGCTTTCCCCGACAACGCATTGATGACACCGATAATAAAGAGCACAAAGAAGAAGAGGCCGGCAATAACGAATACGATCTGGCCGAGGATTGGAATCACGTTAATTACTGTTGCTGCGACCCATCCTATAAACAAGACGATACCTTGCTTGGCATGAAATTGTGAATAAGGGCTGTCTTTTTTGGCGAGCAAAGGAATTAAAAACAGAATCCCCAAGTACGCCAGGCA
>JAAZIE010000326.1 GCA_012510305.1 Bacillota bacterium
GGGAAAAGGTCACCGTGGAGTCTCTCCTGACGATGAACAGCGGCAAGAAATACAGTTTTTTGCGCGATATGTCCAAAGGCAGCTACACGGAAGACTTTATGAAGGCCCCCTTCCGCAAAAAAAGCGGTTTTTTGTACAGCAACGATGATGTCCACATGCTGGCGGCGGCGGTGGCCCGGGCGGCCGGCGAACCGCTGGTCGATTATCTCATGCCCCGCCTCTTTGAACCGCTGGACATTGAAAAACCGGCCTGGGAAACAGATGCGCAGGGTTTCTGCGTCGGCGGAACGGGTCTCTACCTTAAAACCGGGGATGTGGCTAAAATCTGCAACTGCTACCTTAACCGGGGCCGCCACCGGGGCAGGCAGGTGATCCCCGAAGAGTGGGCCCTGGCCGCGGGTGAGTTCAAGGTGGAAACGGATGAGGGCGAGGGTTACGGCTATCTATTCTGGTGCAATGAAGACGGCAGTTACAAGATGGGCGGCATGTACGGGCAGTACGGGGTTGTGTACCCGCAGCACCGCGCCGTGGTGGTGCTTACGGGATGCGCCCTCGACGAGCTCCGGTTAAGCGAAATCTTCGATCAATATTTCCCCCGGGCCTTTGCAGAGGCGGCGGTAGAGGGCTCGGCAGCCTCGCTGGAAAGATTTTTGCAGGAAAGGGATAACACAGGACTGCCCGTCTCCGCAAAGAACCCCCTGGAAGAAGAGATCGAGGGCAAAAGCTACCGGTTGAACCGGCTGGCCAAGGGTTTTTCCGGCCTGGTCAACAACCCCGTCTCGATCATGCCCATGGCCCTGAACGTTACTTTCGCCCAAAGGCCGCAAGAGAGCATGGACCGGATCTCCTTTGAGTTTGCTGAAGAGAGCTGCACCATCCGGTGGCGGGAAGGGGACAGCCGGGTCCGCCTGGTCAGCGGGAGAGAGGGGAAACCCCTCTTCTCCGAAATTGAAAGGTGCGGTTACCCCTTCCTGCTGTGGAGTTACTGTTACTGGCAGGGCCCCACCCTGATCGTCGTCGTGAAACCGATCACCACCGTGGCCACCCAGCGCTTCGAGTTCACCTTCAAAAAGGGCCGGTTGAGCATGAAGGTGAAGAGCTTCCCTGATTTCGGTGAGTTTGCCCGGTTGAACGCGGTTCACACCGGCCAGATCCCCGATATCAAGGTGATCACCCCGGCGTTGCTCCTGGTTGTCGAACAGGCTTTGCGGTACACCAGGCTGCCCCTGTCCTTCAAAGCGTGAAACAGCAAAAAGCCGGCGCGGGCGAGGCATGCCTCGCACTACAAATTATTCCATTTATGGTGAATCAATAGCGCCGCGGCAATGCCCATGGTTTTAGACGGCCTATACAGCGCGGGGTTGGGGCAAGTGCGACCGGCTTCTTTTTGCCGACCCAAGAACTTTTCGGTCACCCTGGCGAAGCGAAGAGTCTCCACCGACCAGACTGCGGACTGGGTTATCGCCAGGGAGTTGAAAAGAAGGCCTTGCATTGACACGTGAGATCCTTCGGGCTGCGCCCTCAGGATGACAGTACAAGAGGCCCTCAGCCCCCTCCGTGTCACTCTGAGCAAAGCGAAGAGTCTCTGCCGAACCGGCCGCGGGCAGAACGAACGACCGGCGTTTTCGATGAAGGCGGCGTCTTAAGGCGTGAGATCCTTCGGGCTGCGCCCTCAGGATGACAGGGGGAAGGTTTTATTCCATTTATGGTGAATCAGCGGCGCCGCGGCAATGCCTATACCCCAAAATCCAGGCCCAGGCGGGCCAGGGTTTCGGGTGCGGGGATCCCTTCCGCGGTCCAGCCGCGCAGCTCGTAATACCGGGCCAGCATCTTGCCCAGGTGCGGCAGGCTCCCCGCCGCAGCACCCTCGCGGCGGTCATGGGCCAGCAGCCGCGGTGAGAGGAGATCGTCTTTGCGGCTTAAGCCCAGCGCTCCGTTGATCAGGCGCTTCAAGTTGAACAGCCGTTCCCCCGTTTCCCAGAGCTCCGCCTCGCTCACCTTCCAGCCGGTTACAGCGGAAAGCCAGGAAGCCATCTCCGCCGCGGTGACATGGCCGCGCACAAGGAGCTTGCACAGGCCCAGGGCGTTGAACAGGCTCATGTAGTCCTGCATTCTCTTGGCCAGCGCCGCCTTGCCTTCGCTGCCGTGGGGATCGTACCGGTCGGGCAGCCCGATCAGCGAAGCGGGAAAGGCCCTGTTTTCGTTGAAGTAGGTCAGCCCCTCCAGGTGACAGGCTCCCCGGTTGCCCGTGGCGTAGACCAGGGCCATGCTGGTGAAAGCGCGGGGATCGTGGAAGGCCGTCTCCAGCCCCTTGCTCTCGGCGATAAACTCCCGGGCCAGGGGCCCGAAATGCGCCGCCGCTTTTTTCACACCCAGGGAAAGCGGTTTCCCCAGGCCTTCCCGCCGGGCGATGAGGGAGATCAGGGCGAGCATGCCCTCGCCGCTGCCCCAGCGCAGATCCAGGCCGCCGCACTCCGCTGGACCGATGAGGCCGTGCTCAAAAAGCTCCATGGCAAAAGCCACCGCCGAGGCGGTGGAGATGGTATCCAGGCCGAGGCGGTTGCAGAGATCGTTGGCGGCGATGATATAGTTGGGGTCGTCGTTCAGGCACAGCGCCCCGAAACCGGCGATGGTTTCGTACTCGGGGCCGCTGGAAACGGTGCCGCGGTACGGCCCTATTGCAACCTTCATATCCTTGCCGCAGCGGATGGGACAGCTGAAACAGGCGTAATGCTTTGCCCTCAACCCCGCTTCGGCCATGGCCTGGCCCGAAACCAGGGCCGCCCCTTCGGCCCAGCTGCCCCCGGTCCAGTTGCGAATGGGCAGATCCCCCGATCTTTCCACCGCCTGCACCCCGCCGGCGGTGCCGTACTCGGTTAAACCCTTCATCTTCTCCCGGAGGCGCGGCATAATCGCTTTGCGCGCCCCGGCAAGCGCCGCGGCGTCGGCAACCGGCGGCATGGTGGAAACGCGGGCCGCCGCGATCGCTTTCAGATTCTTGGCCCCCATGATCGCCCCCAGGCCGCAGCGTCCGGCAGCCCGGGCGTCGGCCCCGTCGATCATGATCGAGGCAAAAAGCACTTTGTTCTCCCCGGCGGGACCGATGGCGGCGACGTGGATAGCGCCGGCCTGCACATCGCAGATGAGCTCCCGGGTGGCATAAGCATCTTCCCCCCACAGCGCCGCGGCGTCCCTGATCTCGGCCCCGCCGCCGTCCAGGTAAAGGTAAACCGGGCGCCGGGAGCGGCCGGTTATGATCAGCCCGTCGTAACCGCAGGTCTTGAGCGCAGCGGGCCAGTAACCGCCCACCGTGGCCTCGGCCCAGATCCCGGTGGCCGGGGAGAGGCCGCAAAAAGAGCCTTTGCAGGCGGTGGGGACCCTCTGCCCGGTGAGCAGGCCGGGGAAGATGAGCAAGGGGGCCGCCTCGTCGAAGGGATCGATATGGCAGTAGCCCCGTTCAAAGAATATCTTCGCCGCCAGGCCGGAACCGCCCGGGTAAAGGCGGTAATCCCCGGCAGGCAGGACCGTCTCTTTCATTTGGGCCGTGCCGAGATCTATCTCCAGCACTTTTCCGTAAAATCCGCAATTCACGGTTGCATCCCTCTCCCCCCACCGGGCAGTTTTCTCCGCAACCTCAGTATAACATCAATGCAGGTGGCGGTGCGCTCCCCCGCGGCAAAACTTTGTCAGGCCCGGCGAAACCGGTGGTGTACAAGGATGAAGGGGTGAACACCCTTGAGGCCGGCGATATTTTAAAAGGCGACGAGCGTCTTTATATTCTTGCGGGAGGGCCGGCTGAAAGCCCCGGCTGCTTCAGCCACCGGCACAATGCCGGTGATCAGCGGGGCCAGGTCCACCAGCCCCCTGCTGATAAGGCCGGCCGCCTCTTTGAATTCGGCGGCGGTCTTCCCAAAAGCGGTACACAGGCTGATCTCCCGGGTAACC
>JAAZIE010000327.1 GCA_012510305.1 Bacillota bacterium
GCAATAAGCAGTTTGTGGAGAAGGGTAGCGGGATAAATGTGCGCTTTAATGACTACCTTTTGGATTCAGGCATATTTGGATCGCGGGCAAGTGAAATTGTAGATACAATCGATTTACGGCAGAACCAATTTAGCGCTACAGCGGAGTACCAGGAAGTTATAAGCGAGTTTAGCAGAGTCATTGATAAGTTGCGGGAGATGTATCCGGAGGAAGAAAGGGAACTAATAAAGCTTGATGATATAGTGACTGGTCTTGAGGTTATATGCTTTACTGCTGGCTACAAGAACGGCATGGCCGATCTGATGACAGCAATGAATTTTAACAAGGCCGGATTTACCAATGTTGCCTGTATAGATTATGGTGATGAAGAACCGAAGGCGCTCACCCCGTAAGAGCAGCGCCTTCAGCGGTTGAAGCCTGACTGATGGCTTCGCCTTGATTGTAACACGAAGCGGGAGAGAGGGGAAGCCCGGGCCTGGTATTGGCCGGGCCCGGGCGAATGAAAAGGAGGCGGCGGGCTGATGGCGGGACAGGGGCAGATAATCGAGCGGGGAAAAAATAAATACCTGGTCAGGGTACCGCTGGGGACTGGCGCCGGCGGTAAAAGGCTTTATCATAACAAGACTATTCACGGTAGGAAGCAGGACGCGCAGCGATACAGAACGAAAATTCTGCGGCAGCGGGACCTGGGCGAGCTGGTGGAGCCGTCAAAAGAGCTGTTGGAGCCATACCTTGAAAGATGGCTGGACACGGCGGCGCGGCCCAGGATTGCACCGTCAACTTTTATAACCTATGAAAAGTATGCTCTGCTTTACATTGTGCCGGGCCTGGGCAATAAGCGAATATCGGAGCTTGAGCCCTTGGAGATTCAGGAACTTTATAATGATCTTGTAGAAAAGGGTATTTCACCGAAAACAGTAAAGAACATTCACGGCGTGCTCACGAACGCTTTAAAGCAGGCAGTCAAGTGGCAGCTCATCCGCGCGAACCCGGCGGATCTGGTGGACCTGCCGAAGTATGACAAGCGCGAGATGCAGGTGCTCACCCCGGAGCAGGCGGCGCTGTTTATGGATGCGACTGTCTATTCAAAGCATAAGGCCCTCTTTTCCCTTCTCATTTCTTCGGGTATGCGGCCAGGTGAAGCCCTGGGCTTGAAGTGGGGAGATATTGACTTTAAGGCGGGCCGGGTGCATGTGCAGCGGGCGCTGTCGAGAACGAAAGAGGGCTGGAAGCTGCGGGAGCCGAAAACGGCAGGGAGCCGCCGGGCCATACCGCTACCGCCTTCAGTTATGGCGGACCTAAAAGAGCACCGCCAGGCCCAGGTTGAAGCCCGGTTGAAGGTTTTAAACTATGACGATCAGGGGCTGGTATTCGCTGATGAAGGCGGGAAGCCTTTAAGCCAATATAATGTCTATAAGCGGCACTTTAAGCCGCTGTTGCAAGACGCTGGCCTGCCGGATATTCGCATGTATGATCTGCGGCATACCTGCGCGACCCTACTGTTGGCCGCCGGGGAGCACCCGAAGGTTGTTAGTGAACGGCTGGGCCATGCAAGCGTTATGCTCACCCTTGACACGTATTCGCACGTTCTGCCCGGCATGCAAGAACGGGCCACGGAGAAGTTGGAGGAGATACTTTTTAACGGCCTGCACACTGGGCGCACACAAGGGAAAAAGTGAGGGCCGAAAAAGCCTGATCCTTAGCCAAAAAAAATGGCTGGGGCGGTAGGATTCGAACCTACGATGCGGGATCCAAAGTCCCGTGCCTTGCCGCTTGGCTACACCCCAGTAGAGATAAAAGTGGGGTGAGTGATGGGATTCGAACCCACGACCTCCAGGGCCACAACCTGGCGCTCTAACCGACTGAGCTACACCCACCTCGTGCTGATAATTTTAACATGCCCTTTTTTAAAAGTCAACGCGCAGGTGCGCTGCGGGGATTGGCGTTGCGGTTTACTGATCCAGTCTTTTTACCCAGACCAGGGCGGCGTTCGGCTTTCCTTCAAGGTTGGTTTTTGTTTCGGAGTAGACCTCGAAACCCAGCTTTCGGTAGAAGGGCTGGGCGGAGCGGTGCAGCGATGAGGTGCCCAGATGCAGCCCCCGGATGCCGCCTGCACGCAGGTGGGCAAAGTAGGCTTTCATCAGCCGGTGGCCCAACCCGGCCCGGCGGTAGCCTGCGGCGATGTTGATATGCAGGTGGGCGGGATAGAGATCGAGGGGAGGAGTTTTGTAGGCGCCGCGAAAAAAGGACCCGATCACCTGGCGAATATAGCGCCGGGTTTTGCGGCCGATGCGGTAGCGGCCCAGCAGCGCCCGGCCCAGGAGGGCGGGGATGATTTTACAGTAAAAAACCCTGCTGTAGCGGCGGGTGTCGGGGCAGCCGAAAAGGTAGCCGATGACGGAGCCGTCATCCTCGGCGACAAAGGATGCGCCCGGCGCGATGTCGGTGTAGTAGCTGCAGAAGAAATCGGCAAAGAGTGCGGGGTCGTCAAAGTAGGGCGCGATGCTGTCGCCGCCGTAACCGGTTTCCCAGCAGATCTGTCTCACCGCCTCCCTGTCCCCGGGCTCCATTTTTCTGATCAAGATGGCTGTTGCGGTATCCGGCATTCTTGCTCCAGTCCTCTCCATTAGAGCTTATTCTTAGCTTATACTGCGCCGTTCATTTCGTAAAGGGAGCAGGTTTTGCAGCCGGGACTGCGGGAAGACTGCTCATAGGTTCGGGGAAGATAGGGTAAAAATATTTGAAGATACCGTGAAAAAGTTCCGGGGGGGGCCGAGAGGTTGGAGCAGCTGCGTCCGTCAATTTTACCCGAGGACAGGGCTCCGGTTGACGACAGCGGGCCGTGCCGGCGATGCGAGCTGAGCGGCCACGGGAGCCGTTTCATCTGGGGCGAAGGGAACCCCGCCGCCCCGCTCTTCGTGGTCCTCGACAATCCCGGTGCCAGGGAAGATCAAGCGGGCGACCCTTTTTTGTGCGGCACCGGGGAGACCATGCAAAGAGCGGCGTACGAGGCGGGGCTGGGGCC
>JAAZIE010000328.1 GCA_012510305.1 Bacillota bacterium
ATGATCTGCTGTATGCGGGGGCCTTCTCAGATCCACCTGTGAAAAAGCAAAAAGCGCCCACTCCATTCAGGTGAAAAAAATCCTCCTTTTTCAATTTGACATTGCCGCTACCGGAAGCCTATGATAATGCCAAAACCAGCCCAAGGGACAGAAAAACCATGGACTACCCGCGCACTTTTGATCAGCTTCCCCCGGGAGCAAGCAAAATTTGTTACTATTCCTCACTTGGTTCCACCAGCACCAAGCTGCGGCGGTTGGCCGAAGAAGGCGCCCCGGAGGGCACCGTGGCCCTGGCGGACACCCAGAGCGCCGGCCGGGGGCGGCGGGGCCGTTTTTGGCATTCACCGCCGGGTAAAGGGATCTACTTTTCGGTGCTGCTGCGCCCGCCGCAGTTGGACCCGGCCGGCGCGGCGCCGTTAACCCTGGTTGCAGCGGTGGCAGCCGCCCGGGGGCTCCGCGATACCACCGGCGTGCCGGTAGCGGTGAAATGGCCCAACGACCTGCTGGTGGGCCCCAGAAAACTGGGGGGCATCCTTACAGAGGCTAAAACAAGCGGCCGCAAGGTACACTACCTCGTGCTGGGCATCGGTCTCAACGTCAACCACTTGAGCACGGATTTTCCGGCGGAGCTGCGCGCCGCGGCCACCTCTCTACGCCTCGAAAGCAAGCAGGTTTTCAAGCGCCCGGACCTGTTTTTTGCCCTTCTGGAAAGAGTGCTCCGCGATTGCCGCCTCTTTTTTCAAACCGGGTTTGCTCCTTTTCAGCAGCCCTGGAGAAAGATGAGCGCCACCCTGGGAAACACGGTGGTGCTGGACGGGGCAAGCGGGAAACTGCGCGGCAAAGCTGTCGACCTCGACTCCACGGGGGCGCTTTTGGTTGAAGACGGCCAGGGAAAACTGCACCGCATCTTTTGCGGCGAGATCAGATAAAGGACAGGTGTTTGGCTCCATGTCTCTGCGCGAACTGAACCGGATCGCCCTTGTTACCGCCCTCATCGCCGTTTTGGCCCGGCTGAGCATCCCTCTCCCCTTCAGCCCGGTGCCGGTTACCGGGCAGCTGATCGCTGTTTCTCTGGCAGGGCTGCTTTTGGGCGGTAAAAACGGCTTCCTGGCCGTGCTGGCCTACCTGCTGCTGGGAGCCGCCGGGGCACCGGTGTTCTCTTTTGGGCTGGGCGGGCCGGGGATTCTCTTCGGCCCCAGCGGCGGCTACCTCTGGGGGTTCCTTCCCGGTGTCTTCGCCTGCGGGAAAATGATCGAAATGAGGCAAAACCCCGGTTTTGCCTACACTTCCGCAGCGATACTGGCCTGCCTGGGCTGTGCCTACCTGGCCGGAACGCTGCAGCTGGCCCTGGTGATGGGATATAACCTTACCGAAGCGCTGCTTGCGGGGGTCCTCCCTTTTCTACCGGCCGACCTGGCCAAGATCGCCCTGGCCGCTGCGGCCGGGACCAGGGTTAGAAAAAGCCTCCCGCCGGGCCGGCCCGCACCTGCCCCGTAGAAACGCCCCGCTGCAAAAAGCGCGTCAAGTAGTCCCGGCGGAGCATCGCTCTTCCCAGGCCAGCAGCGCAGCGCCCAGTGCGCCGGCAATCTGCGGTTCCGGCGGGACGGTGATCGCTACCTGCAGCCTTTCCTCCAGCGCCTGCACCACGGCGCTGTTCTTGGCCACCCCGCCGGTCATCATCACTTTTTCGGCGAGCCCCACCCGGTAAACCAGGCTGGAAGTGCGTGCCGCGATCGATTCATGCAAACCCCGGGCAATCTCGGCCCGCTCCCCCCCCCCGGCCAGCAGGGAGACGACCTCGGTTTCAGCAAACACGGTGCAGGTACTGCTGATGGGGGTGGCCCGGGAAGCCTGCGCGCTTAAAGCCGCCAGGTTTTCCAAGTCTACCTCCAGCGCGGCGGCCATCACCTCCAAGAAACGCCCCGTCCCGGCGGCGCACTTGTCGTTCATCGCGAAATCGAGCACCTTGCCCTGCTCATCGATCCGGATGACCTTGCTGTCCTGCCCCCCGATGTCGATGACCGTGCGCACGGCTTCATCAAAAAAGAAGGCGCCGCGGCCATGACAGGTGATCTCGGTAATAGTTTTATGAGCAAAAGGGGCGCTGACCCGGCCGTAGCCGGTGGCTACGATCACGGCCAAATCCTCCTGCCGCAGCCCCGCAGCCTGCAGGGCTGCGGCCATGGCTCTCTCCGCCGCCCCCCGGCTGTCCACCCCCGTAGGCACTATGGATGAAGCGATCATGGTTCCCTCTTTCAGCAGCACCGCTTCGGCTGAAAGCGAGCCCACATCGACACCGGCGAACAC
>JAAZIE010000036.1 GCA_012510305.1 Bacillota bacterium
ACCGGCACCTCATGGTCAACCGCATACTCCAGCAGGTCCACGATATTGCCGTGGTAGGCGATGGAAAGAGGCTTTTTCCGGGACAGCGCTTCCCCGGCCAGGGAGAAGGCTTCGGCAAGATCGTCCGTGGCCCGGCCGACCCAGCCCTGATCGAGCCGGGTTTGAATACGCGACCGGTCCACCTCGGCGATGAGGCCCACGCCGCCGGCGATCTCGACCGCTTTTGGCTGGGCGCCGCTCATCCCGCCAAGCCCGGAGGTGACAAAAAGATGGCCCCCGAGGTCTCCGTCTTCGGGAACGCCGAGCTTCAAGCGGCCGGCGTTGAGCAGGGTGTTGAAGGTGCCGTGGACGATCCCCTGCGGCCCGATATACATCCATCCCCCGGCGGTCATCTGGCCGTAGTTGGCCACGCCCATCTGGGCGGCGATTTCCCAGTCGCCCTGGTTGTCGAAAAGACCCACCATGAGCCCGTTGGTGATAATCGCCCGGGGAGCACCGGGGTGCGAGGGAAAGAGGCCCAGGGGATGACCCGAGACAACCACGAGAGTCTGCTCCTCGGTGAGCGCCTCCAGGTATTTTTTGATCAGGCAGTACTGCAGCCAGTTCTGGCAGACGCTGCCGGTTTCACCGTAGGTGACCAGCTCATAGGGGTACAGGGCCACCTCGAAATCGAGATTGTTGTCGATCATGAGCTGAAGGGCTTTCCCGGCAGTGCAATTTCCCCGGTACTGCTCGATGGGCCGGGCGTGGATTCTGCCGGGGGGACGGTAGCGGTAGGCGTAAATCCTCCCCCGGGTCAATAGTTCGTTCAGAAATTCCGGGGCCATCTTTTCATGTAAATTTTCAGGCAGATAACGCAAAGCATTTTTTAAGGCTGTTTTTGCCTGGGCCCTGGAAAGACGGAAACCGCGGTCGGGCGCCCGGCGGATACCGGGGGCAAAGTCCGGCGCTTCCGGCAGGGCTTCGTTCAGCTTAACCGTCATGGCGTCGGCAATTCTATTGCTCTTCATGGTTAAACCTCCCTGATTTTCGGCTGTTTGCAGATCAGGAGAGACGCTCCCCCAGGGGATCACCGATCTTCTCCCGCAAGAGCTGCGCTTCGCGGCGTATCTCTCCAGCCTGGGCCTTCATCTTCTCTTTAAACGTATTATCTTTGATCCCGTCAAGGTTGATCGCCACGTTGGCCAGGGCTCCCTCGATGCCGCTCTGCGCCATCAGCGCCGCCACCGCAGCATCGCTCCAGGTGTTGGGGTTGCCCTTTTCCAAAGCCCACAGGGACAGCCGCAGCACCTCTAAAGAGCGCTGTGCCACCTGCAGCGGCAGCTGCGTCGCTCCCTTTAGCGCTTCCTGGATCGCCCGGGAGCGCGCCTCTTTCTCTGCGGCGGTCTTTTTCGGCATCCGGTAAGCTTCAACAACCTCGTTGTAGGCCGCAGTATCGCGATCCACATCTTCCTGCAGGTTCTGCCGTAACCGCAGGGTTACCTGCAGGTTTTCCTCAATTTTCTCTTCCAGATCCGCCGGGCCCTTGCGGCCGGCGGTAAGCCGCGCCACCATGGCCACAAGGGCGGCACCAAGTCCGCCGGCCAGCGCGGAGACGCTGCCGCCGCCGGGAGCCGGCGAATCCGAGGCCAGTTCATTCAAAAACTCTTCCATTGTCATTTCCATAAACATGACCAGTTCCCCTTTCGGTACCTTTTAGAACTCAAGTTTCGGCCAATTTTTTCTCCAGCACCTGCCCGGGATGAAAATCGTGCAGGCGTAAATAGAAGGCCGCCGCATCAAGCAGCGCCTCCATGGGGAGCAGTCCCACGATCTCGCTGCTGCTGATGCCCACACCGTGGCGCCCGGCTTCGCTTTTCACTGTTTCAAAAATGCGGGCCAGTGAAACATGGTGGTAATTGCAGACATTGATCGTTACCTGGGCGGTTCCGGTCTCTTCAATCAAAACCCCCAGGGCTTTGATGCTGGGATAGCCGCCGCTGCTGCCGCGGATCGATCCGGCAATCTTGCGAGCGATTTTCAGATCGGCGGTATCGAGATTGATATTGTAGGCGATGAGCGGCGGACGCGCGCTCACTGCGGTCGCTCCGGCGTTGGGGTGAAGGCGCGCCGGTCCAAAGTCAGGTTTCCTCTCCGGCTCTCCAATCTCTTCTTTAAGCCCTTCATATTCGCCGCGGCGCACAACAGCCAGGTTTTTCCGCTCCGCGGAAAGGGCGGCGTCTTCATAAAGATATACCGGTATCTCCAACTTCTCCCCAATCTCTTCTCCCAGCTCCCGCGCCAGGGCGATACATTCCTCCATGGAGACACCGCTTATGGGGATAAGCGGAATCACATCGGTAGCACCGATACGGGGATGCTCACCGCTGTGCTTCTCCATATCGATCAGCTCCGCCGCTTTCTCGGCGGCGTTGAAAGCAGCCTGCTTCACCGCTTCCGGGGTTCCCACAAATGTAACCACGCTGCGGTTATGGCTGGCGTCAGATGATTGGTCGAGCAGCTTGATCCCCGAAACAGCGGTGGCTGCTCCGACAATCTCCTGTACGACCTCCTGCCGCCGGCCTTCGCTAAAATTGGGCACACATTCAATTAGCTTCATAAATTATCTCAACCTCCCACGACCAAGCGGCCGGACTTGATCACTTTTTCCACAAGATTGGTTCCAAAGCGGTAGGCGATGCTGCGGTAATCGTGCGCGTCGAAGAGCACCAGGTCAGCCTTTTTGCCC
>JAAZIE010000329.1 GCA_012510305.1 Bacillota bacterium
GACCAAGCGGATGCGGGTGGAATCGATCCATCCCGGAATCGCGCGGGAAGATGTGATCGAGAACACCGGCTTTGAACTGCTCTGGGCTCCTGAAATAGAGGATAGCGCGCCTCCCACCGAAGAAGAGCTGGAGATCTTGCGCGAGGACGTGGATCCGCGGCGCTATATTATCGGGCGCGCCTGATTAAACCCAAAAGCAGGTGCAGGGGGGCGGGGCGGTGCTGTTTCACCGGTGCGGCCGGGGGCCGCTCCGCCGGTTCGGATGACTTGAGCAAATAGCGGAACCGCAAGGGGTTCATAAAAAAGGAGACCTTCTGCATCACCGGGCGGCGTCACGGCCGGAGCCGGTGAAGAAGGTCTCATTTTTCAGGGCAGAGAGCGGCAGCTCTTACAGGCAAAGGATCTCTTCGATGGAGAGGTGCTCCACTTTCACCGGATCGATCCCCTTGAGCCGGGCGGCCAGCTCCTTGGCCGGTATTTCATCGAAGGTCTTGATCACCCTGAAATCATGATCATCGAGCCACAGAAAGAATCTCCAGGCGAGACAGTCGCGGCAGAGTTTCTTTTTCTGCTCCAGGTAAGCGTCAGCGTCTCCTTTAAGCGGATCCAGCTCCTTGTGCTTGGGGCATTGAATATCGATGCAAAAAGTACCGGGCCTGTATTTTTCAGTCATCACTTGTCCTCCTGAGCGGTTTAATTTTGGTTTTTCTGAAGCAATTATAGCAATCTTCTGTTTTGGGTGTCAACCGGTGAGGATTTTCTCAGGGGAGACTGTCCCGGAAAAGCAGCCGCTGCCCTCATTCCCCGGCCAGGGCCGGTAAAAAAGACGGCTGCGCTGTACCCCTCCGGGGGTCACAGCGCAGCTGTTTCTTCCTTTATGCGGTTACTTTTTGGAGCGGGCCAGCGAACGGGCCATCCGCTCCAGTTTGAAGATGGTGGTAAATTCGCTGTTTTTACTGATCCAGAGAGCGCGCTTCATGATCGCCTGGGTCAGCGAACCCCGGTAGCCCAGCCCGTCGAGAAGCACTTTCAGATCGGGGCAGACGATGGTGAAGTCGGGATGGGGCTCCACCCCCGGCTTTATGGCCAGCTGTTCGCCTTTAATCTGGAGGATAAAACTGCCGCCGGTGGCCTTGATCTGGATGACCCGCTGCCAGTCGGCGATATCCTGGCGGGCCCTGGCGCAGTCATTCAGCTCTGCCGCCAGCGCTTCAAGCTCGCCCAAGGCGCTTTCAAAGAGAGCCTTGTTTTCACCGGTTTCATCGGGAAGCTGCGGCTCCACCGCTCTTTCCCAGTCCAGCTCCGAAGAAAGCAGCCCTTTTTTGCCGAGCTGCTCCGCCGTAAGCTCGGCGGCGGGAACGCAGAAGATATCGGTAATATCACCGATGCGCTCATCCTGAAAGATCACTTTCATCTCGGTGCCCTTGTTGATCAGGCCCGGCACCAGGATCCCCCTGGTGGTATAGCAGTTGATGCTCAGCGCGGTGTCGGCGCCTTTGAGCAAGATGCGGCCCCGGCCGAAGGGAACCTGCTTCTGGAAAAGAGAGTTGGCGAAATAGGTGATCGGCGGGGTGGCGATCATCGTTCCGGTGTCCGCCATCTCCATTATCTCCGTGGGGGCAAAGTTGCACTCGGGACAGCGGAGAGCAAAGGGCGGCACCCGGACAATGCCGCAGCTGGTGCAGCGACAGCCGAGAATTTTCCGCTCATCGCGCAGCGTCAGGAAAAAATCGCTGAATTCGCCCATGGAGCGCTGGTAGAAGGTGAACATGGCGTCGTTCATCACCAGGTATTCCTTCCCCTCAATTTTAACCGTGAAGCCCCCCTGGTCGGGGATCGCTTCCTGCGGAATAACTTTTTTACTCATCTCATCTCACCTCCGGTTATTTGAAACCTTTGCTCTAATCGCATTCCATAATCATGACCGCGCCGTACTGGGCCACGGTGCTGCCGGTGCCGTGAACCAGCCCCGTCTTCAGCTTCCGCTTGATCAGTTCGTTGCGGGCCGACCAGGCCGACATGATGTTGCTGGCGCCGACGGCATGGCCCGAATAGATCAGCCCGCCGCAGGGATTGAGCAGAAGCTCTCCGCCCGGCAGAATCAGGCCCTCTTCAATAAGTTTGTCGGCCTGCCCGCGCGGCACAAAACCCATCTCGGCCATGGTGATCTCGAGCTGGTGAACAAAGGCGTCGTGCACCTCGACCACGTCGACCGCCTTGAGCGGGTCGGTAATGCCGGCCATCTCGTAAGCGCGGTGCGCGGCCAGGTGGTGCGAGATGATCCGGCTCATGATCTTGTGATTCTTGCCGGCAAAGGAATGCTCGTTGGCCTCGCCGAGGCCGGTGATCCAGGCCACCGGCTGCCCGGTGCGGCGCGATATCTCCTTGGCGGTCTCCTCTTCGGCCATCACCAGCGCCGCGGCGCCCTCTGTATAGACACAGATCTCCAGCTCCTTGAAAGGATAGACCACCGTGCGGGAGTTAAGCACCTCTTCGGGGGTAACCTGGTCAAACTGGCGCTGGGCATATTCATTGGTGCGGGCCTGCTCGCTCAGCAGAGCCGAGATCTCTGCGGTGACCTCGGGCTTGAGGTCGTCGGGGTGCTCGTCCATGTACGCCAGGACGACCTCGGCATAGCTGTCCGCCGCGGTCCAGCCCAGTTTCTGCTCGTAAAAGCTGTCGCCCGACCAGCCGATAGTTTTGATCACCTCGGGCGTGGCGGACATGCTCATGAAATCGAAGCAATCGGTTGCTTTCTCCACGCCCAGAACCAGGGCCGTCTTGAAGCGGCCGGCGGCAATATAGGCGTGCGCCGCAGACATGGCGTAGGCTCCGGTAGCCCCGCCGTTGCTCACGCGCAGCCCAAACTTGTTCTGCAAACCGATGATCCCCTGCAGGGGGTGCTCCGGGATACAGGTGCGCTGAAAGATATCATTGTAGATTCCGTAAAAAGCGGCGTCCACCTCATCCGGCTCCATGCCGGCATCGGCCAGCGCGTCGGCGGTGGCCATCTGGGAAAGCTCATAATAGGTTTTCTCGTACCATTTGGCCTTGAACGGCGTCACCGCCGCTCCCACAATACCCACTCTTTTACCCAATCGGATCATTCCTCCTTTACATTTCACGGATTTACCTGCATCGCGCCGGCAGGGTGCGCCCACCATGATGGGCCAAAATCACCGTCCCCGTGGTGCGCGGCTTACTGTTTAATTAATTCCCGGGCAATAACCAGGCGCTGAATCTCCGAGGTGCCTTCGCCGATCTCCATCAGCTTGGCATCCCGCAGGTAGCGCTCCACCGGATAATCAGCGGTGTAACCGTAGCCCCCGTAAATCTGGATCGCCTCCAGGGCCGCGCGCACCGACGTCTCCGAAGCGTAAAGCTTCGCGATCGCCGCTTCGCGGGTAAAGGGAAGCCCGCTGTCTTTCAGCCAGGCGGCCCGGTAAACCGCCAGGCGCGACAGCTCCACCGACATGGCCATATCGGCCAGCTTGAACTGGATCGCCTGAAAATCGGAAAGGGGCCGGCCGAACTGGCGCCTCTCCTTGGCATAAGCGAGGGCGGCGTCGAGGCTGGCCTGGGCGATGCCCACGGAGAGGGCGCCGATGCTGATCCTGCCGCCGTCGAGCACGGCCAGGAACTGCTTGAAGCCTTCACCGCGCTTGCCGAGCAGGTTTCCTGCGGGCACGCGCACGTCCTCGAGCGCAATCTCGGCTGTATCCGAAGCGCGCAAGCCCAGCTTCTTGTAAGGGGGAGCCACCCTGAACCCCGGCGTGCTTGTGGGAACAATAAAAGCGCTGATCCCCCGCGTGCCCTTGCCGGGCTCGGTCACCGCGGTGACCACGGCGACGCCGGCCTTGCTGGCGTTGGTGATGAAGCATTTGCTCCCGTTGATCACCCACTCCTCCCCCTGAAGCTCGGCGGTGGTGCGGGTGCCGCCGGCATCGGAACCGGCCTCGGGCTCGGTAAGGCCGAAGGCGGCCAGCATCTCGCCCCGGGCGCAGGGGGTGACCCATCTTTTTTTCTGCTCCTCCGTGCCGGAAAGATAGATCGGGCCGGTCCCGATGGAGCAATGGGCGGCATAGGTTATCCCCGTGGAGGCGCAGGCGCGGGAGATCTCTTCAACAGCGACGGCATAGGCCAGGTAACCGTCCCCCGTGCCCCCGTATTCTTCGCTGAAGGGTAAGGCGAAAAGATCGAGGCGGGCCATTTTATCGATAATCTCTGTGGGGAATTTTTCTTCGCGGTCCAGTTCAGCCGCTACCGGAGCCAGCTCATTTTCCGCAAACTCGCGCACCATCTGCCGGATCAACTGCTGCCCTTCACTAAGCTGAAAATCCATTTACCAACCTCCTTTCTTTAATTTATCAACAACAGCCCCAGGGCCGGTTGATCACCTTGTAGTTTTGCCTGCCGCACAATAGACCGGTTTGTCAAAGAAGATCCCCGTGGAGGTTAGGAAAATTCGCAGATGTCTCAGGCCCGGTTGCCCCGGGCCGTTTCGAGTGTAGAACTGGGCCGGAAGGGATCGGGCGGCAGAAGCACGCTCTGCCGGGCTGGCCATATTGGCGGAATAAAGACAATCCGATTATAATACACACTCTTCGCGCAGTCAAGACAGGGGTGGTGGGCCAGAGTACAGGCCCTATTTTTTATATTCTTGACGGTTGGGCATGGTCACTTCTGAAACAGTGTTCTCGAGCGTCAAGGAGAGGCCCTCCATGAAAACGCCGGGTTTTCTTTCTGTTCGGGGCCTGGCCGGTCGAGATTCTTCGCTGCGCTCAGAATGACATTTAAAGGTAACCCTGGTTAGGCACGAGGGGCTGGATCGCCCCGAAACCCAGCTAAAAGGCAAAAGAAACCTTTTCGCGGGCAGGGGGCTATCTCGAAAGGGCAGCTTCGGTATATTAGGACAGCTCCTTTTTCTAAGAGGGAGTGCGATAAATCCCCCCGGGCCCCCCTTTTCCAAAGGTGGGTAGCGTTTTTTCCCAAAAGGGGCGCCGGCCTTTACTTTCCCCTTTTTTAAAGGGGGAAAAAGGGGGATTTAGGCGGGCTGCGAGCAATTATTGTTTGGGGGCTGCCCTTTTGGGGCAGCCCCTCGTGGAACCAATTTCAGGGGATGGGGATAAAAGAACCCACCGCGGTGAGCAGGTAGGCGATAATCACGGCGGCCTGGAAGGCGGTGCCGCCCCAGACGCCCATGTTCCAGCTGTCGACACCGTGGAGAGCCTTGTATTTGCGGGAGCCCCGGAAAGCGGGGATGAGCATGATCACCACGCAGAGGGCCACCCCGCCGGCGGCATCGCGCATCAGCTCGAGGAAGGAACCCAGGCCGGCTACGGCCAGAAGCAGCGTCGGCAGGGTTGCCGCGAGCCAGGAAAGCCGCTCCGCCCAGCCCGTCCGCTCCTTGATGATGATTACC
>JAAZIE010000330.1 GCA_012510305.1 Bacillota bacterium
CAACCGGTAGCACGGAAGAGCACCGGTACAGGCGCGGCATTCTGCCACCAGCGCTTTCAGGTAACCGCCGTCCTTTTTTGCCCGATAAAAACGATAATAATCGTGCTCTTTGACGGGACCGCGCGTCAGCGCCGCCGGCATCGCCCGGTGCAAATAGCGGTAGGCGGCTTCGTTGAACAGCCCCTCCCCAGCGCAAAGATTATCCAGGTAATCGCCGATTATCTGGAGCGCGACAATCAAGGTGACCAGCGTTTTTTCGTAAGGGGGATTGGCGTTGGAAAGAGCATAGTAACTGCTCCCCCGAAGATAAAGATGCTTTCGCGAAAAGCCGGCCAGGGCCTGCTTCGAAAGAGGCCAACCGGCATAAAGTGCGCGCTGCTGCCACCGCTCCAGCTCCCGGGAAACCCGGGGCAGGATAACCATGAGGTAACGAGGCAAATGGCGATGGGGAGCAAAATCCGCGGCCTTAACCGCTGGACCGCTCTGTTTACCGCTGCTCACGTTCAGATCACTTTCCTGTAATAGATTTCGGGGACCGCATTTTGCCGGCTTTCCCGGTCCCCGGTCAACAAAATAGCCGCACCGGCGATGATGCGGCTTTTGAAAATGGCTGTTCCCATCTCTTTATAGCTCTGCGTACTACTCTTCCTGCTCCCGGCCCGGACCCTCTCCTTCACCGCCTTCCGGCGGCGCTTCCTCCCCGCCCAGGAACTCAGGAGAAGCAAGCATCTCCCTGCCTTCAGCAGAGGTGGACACTTCATCGCGCAGGTAGCGGTAAAACAACCATTCTGCCACGCCAATTACAGCAGCCGTGGCCAGGATAGCGCCGGCACCGATGGGCTGGCGCACGAAAGATCCTGCCAGCGCCAGGATCACCGTGGCGACGATAAAATTGGCAATTGCCGTGGGCAGGGCGCCCAGCCGCGGCAGCAGATACAGATCACCGGCAAAATAAAGCACCGCGGTGACAACGAGAGCGATGATTAAAGAACTGGCATGAGGTACTGCCGGAATGAGCAGATGGCTAAGAAAAATCATTGTAATCGCAGCGATGTAAATGAATTTGATCAGCAACGGTCTCGCATGATCCAAAGAAACACCCCCCTTCTTAATCGTCAGTGAATAATTTTCCCTCTAGGAGAGCCAATCATGCACCGAAAACGGCTCTCGCCTACTTTTTCTCAAAAGAGCAGAATAATTTTCAGGCCCGGCAGGTTAAAAATGGTATCTGTCGAATAATTAAGGTTACAACTCCATCCTGAAGGGGGGTGCTCAACCATGTCCCGGGAAGAGATCGGCCTGGTGAAACATTTCTACAGCAAAATATCCGTGGCTATAATCCAACTCTCCGCTCCCCTGCGCCTAGGGGAAAAGGTTACTATAATGGGCCCAAAAACAGAATTACCCAGGAGATCGGCTCCATGCAGGTGGAACATGAAAAGATCACTGCGGCTGACTCCGGCGATCTGGTCGGCCTAAAGGTTACCGAAAAGGTAAGAGACGGTGACCGCGTTTTCCGCGTGTAAACTCAAAAAAGGTGACAGGGGGACGTACCTCCTGTCACCTTTTTGCACCCGGTTGGCCGGCGCGGGGCTGTCCCAGAAGGGCCGCCCCGGGATGAATCCCAGAGCACTCCCTACTCGTCACTGAGCGCAGCAAAGAGTCTCCCCCGGCCGGGCTTCGAACAGAAAGAAAGACCGGGGCTTTCTTTAGAAGGCTTCGCATCAAAACGTGAGATCCTTCGGGCTGCGCCCTCAGGAGGACAGAAAACCCCAAAAGATGACTAGGGTAGGGTTTTTCTGCCCCCTTTTTGCACCCGGTTGGCCGGCGCGGGGCTGTTCCAGAAGGGCGGCCCCCTGCGAATGTTTACGGTCGGTGCGGTTGTACAGTTCCTATTTTTCTCCATGTCATCCACCGGCAATCATTAAAGCTTGTGTTTTCCACGGGGGCCGTCCCTACAGGTTTTCGTGTTACCCGTTGTGTACAGTGGGGGCTTGTTTCCTCC
>JAAZIE010000037.1 GCA_012510305.1 Bacillota bacterium
GATCCTGGCCGCCGCCACCGGGGTGATCTACCCTTTAAGCTTCAACATGACCCCGGCGGCGCACTATATCGCCCTGGGCATGATCGGGCTCAGCGGGCTGCCGCTGGCGATCCTCTCCATCCTGATCAACCCCACCATCGGCGACCTGGCCCGGGCCGACCAGGCCCGCACCGGTGAGAGCCGCGAAGCGATGTTTTTCGGGGCCCGGGCGATCCCCTTAAAGCTGACCATCGCCCTGGCGGGGGTCAGCTTTACTTACCTGCTCTCCGCTTTCGGTAAAGATGTAACCAACCCCTTCGGCGTGCAGCTGAGCATCCTCGTGGTGGCCATCGCCAGCGTCGCCGGGTTGATCGCCTTCTCTTTTTACCCGGAGAAAGAGGTCCAGAAATGGCTGGAGTAAAACAGAGGCACTAAAATAATCCGGAAACTAAACACCCAGAGGAGAATGTAGATGTCAATAGACCAAGCAAATTCACGCAGCACCGGGAAGGGTACCACTTGGGAACCGGTGCAACCGCATCCCAGGGGCAGCAAGGCCAGAGTCTTGCTGTCCGCTGTTTTTGGCCCCTACGCGCGGGACGATCAGTTCGGCAGCCGGGCGATAAATCCGATGGAGCTGTACCACAACCAGGTGACGCGGGTGCAGGGTGTTTTTTCACCGCGCCGTTTTCACCATACCTGGGGGATCCGCTTGATCCAGGAGAATATCGCCGCACCCTGCACCGTGCTGGACTTTCCCACACGCGAAAGCTTTGCCCGCGAGTTGAGGAAAAATCAATACGACATCGTCGGAATCTCCGCCATCGCGGTAAACGTATGGAAAGTAAAAGAGATGTGCCGCCTGGCCCGCGAGATCGCACCGCAGGCGGCGATCATCGTCGGCGGCCATGTCGCCGCCGTTCCGGGGTTGAGCAAGATGATCGATGCCGATCATGTCGTCATGGGCGAGGGGATCGCCTGGTTCAGAGCCTACCTGGGCGAAGAGACCGCCGCACCCCTGCACCACCCTGTTCTCTCCACCGGTTTCGATTTTCGGGTTATGGGAGTGAAGGTGCCGGACAGGTTTGTCAGCGCTTCCACCGTAATCGCTTCGGCCGGCTGCATGATGGGCTGCAACTTCTGCAGCACCTCCGCCTTCTTCGGCGGCAAGGGCAACGTGGTCAACTTCCTCAAGAGCGGTGAAGAGATCTACCGGGTCATGGAGGCGGCGGAAGCAGCGCAGGGCGTGCAGGGGTTCTCGATCATGGATGAAAATTTTCTGCTGCAAAAGGAGCGCGCCCTGGAGCTGAAGGAGCTGATGCAAAAAGGGCGGAAAAGCTGGACCATCAGCATCTTTTCTTCGGCCAACGCTATCAGGCAGTACCGCATCGAAGAGCTGCTGGAGCTGGGCGTCACCGTGATCTGGCTGGGGCTGGAGTCGCCCCGCGCCAACTACGCGAAGCTTAAAGGCGCCGACACGATGAAGCTTTGCCGCGAGCTGCAGGATAACGGCATCACCGTGCTGGGCTCCACCATTATCGGCCTGGAGCACCACACCCCGGAAAACATCATGGGGGATATCGAGCACGCCGTGGCCCATGAAACCGATTTTCACCAGTTCATGCTCTACACCCCGGTGCCGGGCACGCCGCTCTACCGGGAAATGACCGAGCAGGACCGGCTCCTGGATGTGGATCTGGCCGATATCCACGGGCAGGACGCTTTCAACTTTGAGCATGAAGCGATCAGCCGCCGGGATTCCTCAAAATATCTCCTGCAGGCCTTCAGGAGGGATCTGGAGCGCAACGGTCCCAGCCTTTTCCGGATGTGCCGCACCGCTTTCAACGGCTGGAAACGACACCGGGATCATCCCGATCTGCGGATAAGACAAATATTCACGCGGAAAAGCAACCTGCTGCGCTACGTTTTCAGCCCCGTCCTCAGGGTGATGGAGCAGTACAATCAAAAGAGCAACAGTGATATCACCGGGCGCATCAGCAGGCTGCGCGGTGAGCTGGAGCAGGTATTCGGGCCGGTGACGACCGTCTCGACGCGGCTGTTTGCCCCCCTGCTCCGCTGGACCAGCCGGTTGGAGGAAAAAAGGCTGCTCCGCGGGATCACCTATGAACCGAAGACTTTTGTCTATCGCCAGAACTGGGCCTAGCCTTGGGGCATCACCCTGCGACGGCACAGTTTATCGCAGCAGGCAAACATGGCCGACGGTGAACCGGTTTGTCCGGGCGGGATTTGCCTTTTTCGAGCAGGAAAGAGATCAAAAACGCCGGCTGCATGGAAGGGAGCAATCCTTTGGCCGCAACGACAGACGAACAGAAGAGGGTGGAGCTGCCGGCGCTGGGCCTGGATGCGGGGGTTTTCGCGGTAAAGGCGGTCCTGGTGGAGGGGGACCGGATCAGGAAAATATCTTACCCCACCGCAGGCAAACCGCGCCAGGCTGCTTTCCGCTGCCTTAAGCACCTGCTGGACGGCAGCGGTGAAAAGAAGGTGCGATGCGGACTGGTGGGGCACAACGCCGGCCTGCTCTCCGCCGAGCTGGGGATCGAGCCCCTGCTGGAGATTGAAGCCCTGCAGGCGGGCCTGGTCTATACGAACGCCGGGGCCGGGGCGCTTTTATCCCTGGGGCATGAAAATATGTATTACCTGGAGTTCGATGAAGAGGGCAAGATAACGCATTTCAACCGCAACGCACAATGTGCGGCGGGCAGCGGTTCTTTCTGGTACCAGCAGGCCACCCGCATGGGCTACAACGATCGCGAAATGGCGGAGATCGCCCTGAAAGCGGGCAGCGCCGTGCCTATCTCGGGCCGCTGCGCCGTTTTTGCCAAGTCCGATATGACCCATGCGATCAACGACGGGGCCACCCGTGGCGCAGTCGCTGCGGGCATGGCCCGCGCCCTGGTGGAGACGATCCTCACCGGGGTGGCCCAAAACAGGGTCCGCGGGCCGGGCACGCTGATCCTGGCCGGCGGCGTCGCTGAAAACAAGGCGGTCTTGAAATACCTGCAGGAGTATGCCGTTAGCGCGGGCCTTGATTTGAGCGTGCCCCCCTTGCACCGTTACCTCGGCGCCCTGGGCGCGGCGGCAAAGGGGCTGCCGGTTTCGGCAAAATCCTTGCACCGGGGTGCCGATAAAGAGACGGGGCGCTATGAACCGGAGAGCCCCCTGCCTCCCCTGGATCCGTCGAAAGTAGTCTACGTTAACGGCGGCTGCGCCGTGATTGGTTCCGGCGTCAATGACGGTACCGTCTACCTGGGAGTGGATTGCGGCTCCGTGTCGACCAAGTGCGCCCTTCTGGATAAGAAAGGCCGCTATATCGGCGGCGTCTACCTGCCCACCTCGGGGCGTCCCGCCCTGCAGGTGCTGGCGCTGATGAAAGAGGTGGAGCAGCGCTACGGTAAATTGCTTGAAAAGGCGTCAATCATCGCCTGTACCACCGGCTCGGGCAGGTTTCTTTCGCAAAAGATCCTCGAAGCGGAGTTCGCCGCAGATGAGATCACCTGCCAGGCCGAAGGGATAAAACAGGCTTTTCCCGATGCGGCGGACCTGGCTATTTTTGAAATCGGCGGCGAGGATTCCAAGTTTCTGCAGCTGAAGGAGAGGGTTCTGAGCGACTACAACATGAATCCCGTTTGCGCCGCGGGGACCGGAACTTTCCTCGAAAACCTGGCCGAGCTGCTGGGAATAAAGATGATCGGTGAATTTTCAAAGAAAGCTTTCGCGGCTGCTTATGCCGTCGACCTGGGGGACACCTGCACCCTGCTCTCGCAATCGACGCTTGCCTCTGCCGCCGCCCGCGGCCTGCCCCTGGAGGCCCAGCTGGCCAGCCTGGCTTACGCCTCGGCCCGCAACTACCTGGGGAAAACGGTGGAACAGCGGCCCCTGGAGGGTAAACTTGTTTTTACCGGCGCCACCGCCAAAAACCGGGCGCTGGCCGCCGCCCTGGCAGCCGAATGCGGCCGCGGGATCACCGTTCCACCCCGCCCGGAGCTCACCGGAGCGCTGGGTGCGGCGGTGATGGCCCGGACCCTGCACCGGCAAAACCCCGCTCTGAAGAACTCTTTTCGCGGGCTGCGCCGGCTGAACACGTACACCGTCGCCAGGCGCACCTGCCGCTCCCCCTGCGAATACAAGCACCGCTGCACCCTGCACACGGTTGCCTTCAGCAAGGGCAAAAAATTTATCTACGGTGATCGCTGCGGCAAATATTCCTCTCGCGAATTGAAGAAGGATATTCCCGCTTTGCCCGACTACGCCCGGCGGCGGGAAGAACTTTTTTTCAAGGCTGCAGGCGAACCGTGCAAAACAGGGCCGCGCGTGGGGATCGCCCGGGGCGGCCTTTTCTATGACTTTTACCCCTTCTGGAGCGCTTTTTTTCGGGCACTGGGCGCCCGCGCTGTCCTCACCGATCCCACCGGCCCGGGCACCCTGGAGAAAGGCAAAAGCGCCCTGGACACGGAGATGTGCCTGCCCATGGAGATCAACGTGGGCCACTACCGGGAGCTGTCCGAGAGAGAACCGGATTATATCTTCCTGCCCGAGGTGGTGGACCTGAAACCGCTTTCCTGGGCGCCGCGCTGGCCCCGGGCCTTCACCTGCTCCCTGCTGCAGACAATAGAGGGGACCATGGTCAGCTCGCTCTCCCTGGACCGGTCGAGGCTGCTCACTGCGCAGCTGAATTTCCGGGAAGGGCCGGCCCGGATCAAGGAGCAGCTGCGCCCGGCGGCAAAAAAGCTGATGGGCGACGCTTTTACCAAAAGGCGTTTCCGCCGGGCCGTGAAAGCAGGCTACGCGGCGATGAGCACCTTTGAACGCTCCATGGAGGAGGAGAGCAGGCTGATCTTGAAGGAGCTGCGCGAGGACGGCGGCAACCTGGCCGCCCTTTTCCTGAGCCGCCCCTATACTATTTACGACGACTTTGTCTCCAAGGGCTCTCTGCGCCATGCGCGCGAAAGAGGGCTGCCGGCGCTGCCGCACGAATTCCTCTTTTATTACCTGCGGGGGTGGTACGAAGGGCGAATCGCCCCGCCGGACCTGGATCCTTTTAAAAAGGAATTCAAAAAATACCTGGCGGAAGTGCTGCAAAAGATGGACCACATTTACCCCGCCCAGCTGCAGAAGATGCTCTCCTCGGCCATATTTGCCCTCTTTCTGAATCGAAAAGCCGCGATGACCGGCCTGCCCCTTTTTCACCTGGTGCTCCACGATCCTTTCAAATGCGGGCCCAACACCATGTTCCGCCATTACCTGGACAACCTGGCGCCCTATCTCCGGCTCACCCTGGACGAGCATACCGCCCCGGCGGGCCTGATCACCCGCCTGGAAGCGTTCAAGAACACGTACCGTTCCGGAAGCAAGCACCTCCCCCGGACCACCACCCTGTCGGCGAGGACCGTCTCGGTGGCCTCCCGCAGGTGGGACCGGCTGCTCATCCCCGAAATGAGCCGGCACTCCCATACCTTCGCCGCCATGTTCAGGCGATTTGGTGTCGACGCCTCGCTGCTGCCCCGCAGCACCGATTCCGACCTGGCCCTGGCCAGGCGCTGCGCCAACGGCGAAGAATGCCTGCCTTTCTTGCAAAACCTGCAGGATTACCTGGAATATTTTCACAACAACCCTGCCGCCGGGAAGGAAAATATCGTGTTTTTTCAGGGCCTGGCCGCCGGCCCCTGCCGTTACGGCTTTTATGCCCCCACCCAGGCCCTGGCGATCAACCGGGCCGGCTACGGCGGCGAAAGGGTCTGCGCGGTGGGCCTGATCGATGCCCTGCTGCGCTTCGGCCTCGGTTACGCCCTGCCCCTTTTCAGCGGCATGACCGCTATGGACCTGCTTTACAAAATGCTCCACCGCACCCGGCCCTATGAGAAAGAAAAGGGCGCATCAAACAGGCTTTTTGAGCTCTACAGCAAACGGCTGCTCGGCCTGCTGGAGCAGAGCCGGTTTAACGTGCTCCAGCTGCCGTCGGGATCGTACAGGCAGCCTTTCGAAGCGCTGCTGAACGAAGCCGCAGCGGCTTTCGCCGCGCTGCCCCGCACGGGAGAAAAACGCCCCCTCATCTTGCTGGGGGGCGAGTTCTATGTCCGCTGGGATTCACGCTGCAACGAGGAGATTATCGGGCAGATCGAGAAGGCCGGCGGAGAGGTATCCCTGGCGCCGGCCACGGAGGTGGGCAACTTTACCGCCTATGTGAATTACCGGGAAGCCTGTGAGCGCTACCGCACCCACCGCAACCTGTTAAACTACGCTCTCCAGAAAGGCTACGGCCTGCTGAACAGCCTGGCCCACCGCGACCACCGGAACCTGGAAAGGTCCGCGGCCAAGACGCTGCAGGGGCTGGAGGAGCCTCCGCCGGGGGAGATAAGAAAAGAGGCGCGCCTGTACATCACCGGCCACTACGGCGGCGAGCCGCCGATGACGATGGGCCGGGCGGCTTCGCTGGCCCGCCGCGGCGCCGCCGCCGGCGCCATCTTTGTGGCGCCCTTCAACTGCATGCCCGGTTCGTACGTGGAAGCACAGCAGGGGTTGATGCAGAGAGAGATGGGTATCCCCGTGCTCACGGTTTACTACGACGGTAAAAAGAACGCCAACCGCAGGGAGCAGATCGCCGGCCTGGTCTACCAGGCGGGTCAAGGATCAGGTTAACTTTACCAGTACCCCGAATATTTTTCGTACAGCCCCGCCTCCCCATCTTCCTCTATGAAAACAGCCCTGATCGCAACATCCTCATCCAGGACAACCGTCGTCCGGGAACCCTTCTCTTCGGACACCGGGCCGACCCAGTGGCTGAAAACCCACCCCTCCCCGGGGACGGCCTCCACGATCACAAGCTTGCCCTTTTCCAAAATATGTGTCCCCGCTGCGGGGTTTGTGCTGCCCGACCCGCTGAAATTGAGGGACAGCGCGGCTACAGGCGGCTCTTCGACACCGGCCGCCTTCCATCCGAAAACGGCCGTTTCGATAATGAAAGCCAGAATAAAGAGACCAATGAGCACCAGCCACCACCGGCGCCGCAAAATATTTTTTATCGCCATTCCTTATTCACCTTCCTTGCCCGGTAACGGGATGGTTTTGCTTGCTCAAAGCCCCCTTGCTCATAGAAGTTTCCAGAGAGCATAAGTGAAAAACCGGGGCACCACCTGCTTGTAAAGATGCCACAGTTCATTGTCCACACCATAAGCCAGATCGTAAAGAGAGTCTACAAGATACCCGGCAAAGTCTTCATTTTCAAAAAACCGGGCCAGGGAGTCCAGGATCAAGGCTCCGGGAGTACCCTCAAGTGAATCGATGGCATCCAGCAAAACGAGGTGAAGGAATACGGCCAGCTGTTCATCCTCTACAAAATCGGCAGCGATGGTTAAAAATAACCGGGCCAGGGTTTGGCCGATAAGATCAGCCCGGGTTCCATCCTGGATAAACTCAGTAATCCCACCGACCGGCACATCTGAGGCGGCATCGGCCAGCGCTGCGATGAGCCTGTCGTCATGACGGATAGTATGCGCCACAGGGGCCAGGGAGATATGGGGAAGCGACCCTTCGAGCGCTTTGAGAATACGCCTGTCCCCGGCAACCAACCGGGCAGCCTTTTTGAAGGGCAGATCGCCCATCATATTCCCGGTGAAGCCGCCGATAATCCCGGTGATATCAGCTTCTTCAAAAATGCAGTGCGCCAGCTCTTCCAGGGGTATGCAGGTAATGATCCTTTTTGCAAGTTTCGCGGACAAATCTTCCGCGGCGCCGCTGCTCCTGATTTCAGCGGCAGCCTCGTCCAGAGGCAGCTCCACAATAATATCGCGCAGCGCATCTGAGATCTGCTCCCCGTTTTCCATTAAAAAGTGGTCGATGATATTATGAAGATCGGCGCTCAGGGCGGCGGCCAAGTCCGCAGCGCGATCATTTTGATTCAGCAATCCGCCCACTTCGCGGCCCCAGTGCTCGTATGTGCGAGGAACCGGGGCCAGCCCGGGCGTCTCGGCGTAAGGGGGAACCGGGTTGCCGTCTACCAGCCAATCGAAGGCAACTATTTTCACTATCTGCGGCGGCACCATGGCCAAGTTCTCAGCAATGCTTTTCTGGATATTCGCATTTACCTCCAGCACAGGCGTTATTCTTATCGTTTCGTCTGACGGAGTGCTCTCCAGCGCTCCACTCCTGGCACGGGCGATCAGGGTAGTCAACGAGTCCTGGAAAAACTCTTGCAGCACGGCCCCGTCGGCTTTGAAAAAGTCGTAAATCAGATCAGCGGTGATATCCTCGACAACCTCGTCTGCAGTCAGCTCCGCTGCAGCCTGATGGATAAGGTGCTCCGCAAGTCCCTTCCCGATAGAAGCGGTAGCGGCATATATCTGCGGGTCTACTGTGAGCAGCACGAGATCGGCCATGCATTCCCGCAAGCGCACATCCTCCATAAGGTTTAAGGGGAGTTCCGCGCCGTATAGCGCAAATATGAGCAAAATCTCTTCCGCTATGCGGAGCACCCTCTTGTTGTTTCTTTCGTCGACGAGCAATACGGAAATCATCTCCGGAGCAGATCCCGTTATGATTGAAACCAGTTTATTTAACTCCCGGGAGAGCCTTTTGTCGGACAACAGGTCAGCGACGGTAACGCTTCCCGCTTGATAGACCGAGCCCGTCCCCGTCTTCAAAACATCGTTGATCGTCCTTTCCAGCGATTCATGCTCCACGAGAGCGGCCAGGGTGTCCCTGACATAATAATGCAGCTCCTCATCGGCAATGAGCTCAAAGATGATGCCGAAGAGATCCTTGATATCTTCGGCAAACCGTTCATCCTGCAGATAATCGGTAATTATTTCACCAATAACCTGAATCAGGCGAGGATCCCGGATAATGTCGGCGATAAATTGCTTGCTGTTCTGAAGATCATCGGGTATCCCTTCATCTGTTACTATTTCCAGGATAATGGAGTCGATGATTTCTGCCAGCCGGGGATCTTTCAAAACCAGGCGGCTGAATTCTTCCAGTGCAGCCAGCGCTTCAGGGATATCTTTATCCGGGATCATCCGGCCGGGTGGCTGTTCATCCCGGATAAAGTTTCCTGCGCTCTCAAAAATAGCGCCGACGGTGTCAAACAAGCCGCCTGCTCCGGACCGGCGCGTTGCCTCTTCTTCTGCAAAGGCAGGCCAGGCCGGGCCGATCGCCAGCAGCAAAGCCAAAAGGACGAGCAGGCCTCTCTTGCCCATGCCGGCACATCGCCTAAATATTTTTTTTGCCCCCCTGGAGAAAGAGCCCCCCTTTACTTTCCGCATCATGCAACCTCCTTTGTAAAGAGATCATGGCCATGCCGGGCAGGGCCGGAAATGACTCGAAACCCGGGCGAAAGCGCCTCCTTGTCCCTTTTAACCGGCAGTCTGAGAGGTGATCTTAAAAAATTTCTCACCCGCTTATACAGGTCCCCGAAGAAGTCAAAAACCACTTTGCCTGCGTAATTGATGAGCCCGTCGTTGCCGACAAATTTTTCGGTAACGTTTAAAATACCCTGGGCCAGGGAATAGTTGGCCACCAGCGCCTTCTCTCCTGCAAGGTTGCTTTCCAGTTCAATCAGGTCCGGATTGGTTACCAGATCAGCAAGAAACCTGGCCTTCAGATCCTCTTCCATATAGGCCAACCGGTTGAAATGTTGTTTTGACTCCAGGAGGCTGGTAACAAGATCCACCGGAAAAGCTTGCGCCCGCAGCAAAAGAAGCTGCGGCAGTCCCCGATCCACCCTTAACAGGGGCCGCAGGGGCACCAGGTTGATATCAACAGCGGCATCATCGATCAGGCCCCCCAGAGCCTTGTTACCGTGGAAAAGGGCGGCAGCCTCTTCCAGGGGCAGGGCCGCAAAGGCCTCCTTTAACAATCTCTTAATATCGGCATTATCGCGCAGCCGGCTTTCCACACTGTCGTAAGGCAGCTCTTCCAGGCAATCCGCCAGAAGCGCAGAAAACCCGGGATCGGTACGCAAATAATTTGCCGGGTTCTCCAGCGGTTTTTGCAAAAAGATATCCTCACATCCCTCCAGAACCAGCTGCTTGATTGTATTACGCTCTTCAGGAAGTTTTTTGAAGGTGCCGGCGAGCAGCGCAGCCGCCGGTTTCGCCGCCTTTTGTCTTACCCGCGACTCTGTCAGGTATACTGCGGGCAGATATTCTTTAAGAAAACTTCCCGGGGTCTCGTGAGGATAATTAACGCTGGGATCGAGCCATTCCCGGAGCTCCCCTGCAAACATGTACAGGCCGTTGTTACAGCCCATGGTGAAGAAATAATGGTATGCCGGCAGGATTTGCACAGTGCCCACGGGGATAACATCAACTTCGATTGGCTTGTAGGTAAAGAAGAAACTGTCAGGCAGATCGGGTTCATCTTCAAATCCATGCTCCTGACCCTCCCCCCCCAAATACATGTCCGGCCGGTAATGTTTGGAGCTGGGGGGACAGCGATAGTCGCCCACGGCGATGACCCTCGAAGCGGCCAGCACCTCGTCCACAAAATCGAGCAACAGCTCATCCTCGAGCAGGTCTCCCACCAGGTTTCCCAAAAGCGCCGGCAGGTCGTTACCGGTTAAAACCATGACCACCGCCTCCTCAACAGCGCTCTCCAGGCGGGGATCCTGCGAGATCTCATCAGCCACATCAAGCGCTTCGTCAAGCAGTTCATCGACCACTGCGGCCACCTTCTCAGCCAGAAGAGCGTTTAGCCGCTCATCTTCGAGAATGCTTGCCGCCAGTTCTCCGGCTATGCCCGGTACTTCTCCAAGGATCTCATCCTTTGCTTTTCTAATGCCGGGATCGTCAAGCAGGTCTGCCGGGAGATTTCCCAGGGGCTGCACATTTTTGCCCAAACCCCGTTTTAACCCGGATAGGGCGCGATCAACAAACCGGGATAGATTCCGCATGATTTTATTGCCGCTTAAAGAGAAATCCCTTGGGGAAAGCCGCAAAACCCCTTCCGGGGAGCCGGGCAGCAAACCGGCCAGCAGCCTGTTCAAACCGCGGGCCGCCGCATCGGGTTTGATCAGGGCAGCCGGTTTTTCTGCCCGCAGCCCGTGCAGGTTCTCGCCGACAAGCTCGTGGAGCCTTCCGGCGCCATCAGCCGCATTTAAAGCTTTGAGCTGCTCCTCATCGATTATCTCCGCCAAAAAGTGCTGGCCTACGCCGAGACGCTCCGGCGTGGCATAATCCTCCACCGTTTCATGTTCCACCAGGAAACTATAGATGCTTTCATCCAGGAAGCGGCCGGCCATGCTCCGGTTCAGAATTTCACCAACCAGCACCCCTCCCACCACCGCGTCATCGGAGAAACGCTCATAGTTGACCCACTCCAGGGGATCTACTTTAAACTGATCATGGTAGCCGCGGGGAATAAAGATGAGAAGCGGGGCCAGGCACTTTTTCAAAAAGGGCTCCACAAAGGAGCGCAGGCTGCGCAGAAGCCAATCGCCAAGCCTGTTGGCATAGTGATAGAGGTTATCCACAACCGGCTCGGAGGGACCGGCTAATTTTTCCAGGAAACGATCAACCCGGTCCTGATCCCCGGCCACCTCGAAAAGGATCGCCAATATGATCGAACCCGGGCTGCTTTCGGCGGTAATCTTATCCGGATCTGCGCCCCCCAGGTCGAGATAGAAATCGCGCAGGCGCTCTTCGCTCAACAAGAGCTCCATGATCGCCGTTCTCCGCGGATCTTCCGGATCCGGAAACTCGATGCTGTCGGCGATACCGTTGAGCAGGGAGTGAGCAATAGAGTAACCCAGCTCTTCCGAATTGTCCCTAAGGTAGGGCACCAGTGTATCCAGGGGCAGTTCATCAACAAGCTTGCCCAGACCACCGAGAAACCCTTGCACATCGGTTTCATCAATGAGGTCGGCCAGCACCTCGAAGGGAAGCTCCAGGGCGATTTTGTTCAGCAGCGAAAGGGAGAGGGCGCGGCCGGCCGGTCCGCTGCTGCCGCTAAACTCCAGGGGGAACGCGGCGATCAACTCTTTCAGCACTGCCGAAAATTCTTCGCTTCTCCCTTCCAGCAGGGCGAGCAGCTCTGTGGATTCCATCTCTTCCAGCTTTTCTTCCGTGATTTCGGCTACCAGCTCGCCCATCTCTGTGCTGACTTCACCCATAAGGCCGCCATCTTCTTCATCACCGGGAGCGCCGAATAAACGGGCTTCCAGCCTCTCCTCAAGACCGGCGGTGTGCTCTGTTACAACAATATCCAACTCTGTGCGCAGATTCTCTCCGGCAGTTTCGGCGGAGCCGGAGAGCGCCCCTTCGATGGCGGAGAGATAGGGGGAGTCCTCGCTAAAATACTGATCTATAATCGGCTCCAGATCGCCTCTCTCTATTTTTTTGTTCAAGACCCAACCGGCTACCTCCGCCCAGTAGTTTATAAAATCGCTAACCTGATCCTCAACCTCCCCGCTATCCACAGACAGGTAATGTGATCCCGGGCTGCCCATGCCCACAAGCTTGCAGCCGCCCGCGCCTTCGTCCTGCGGTTCATCAAAGGGACCGTGTTCGCTGTAATGATCTATTGCCGAGTCCACTTCAGCGCCGATCTCTTCCAAAACGATGCCCAGATCGCTCTGCAGAAGTTCCAGTACACCGAAGAGCTCATCGTATGCACCCACGTACTGCCCCGTTTCCTCGGAATATTCCCCGATATCTTTCAACCCGGCCAGCAGAAGTTCGATTGAATTCTGCAGTGACTCCGAACTTCTGATCCCCTCCAATAACCGGCCGGATATGTCCGCAGAAAGAGGTTCCAGGAAAAGCGCCTGCAGATCTTTCAGGGCCCGGTTAAATTTAGCGTCCGATTTTAGGTTTTCAATAAAAAGGCTGTCCGGCCCCTGCATGATTTCACGGATTTTATCCAGGGCTTCTGCAACCCTCTCATCTCTCCTTAGCTCACCGCTATATTTCAAAATTGGGGCTTCGAAAAGGCCCGCAATGTCGTCCAGGAGGCCGCTGAGGGCGGCTGCCGTGCGGTCATCACCCGCGCTCTTTACAATTTGGTCGGCATAGACCAGGAAGGTGCTCGCTATTTCAAAGACAAATTCATTGACTCGCTCATCTTCAAGCAGGGCAATGACTGTTTTGTGCAGGCCCCCCACGAGCGCCGGATCCTTCAACAAGGCTGCCAGATCGCCGGTCAGCCTGGCCAAAGCGCTCAAAAACTCTTCATCTCTGAGATGGCGTGAGATCACCTTTCCTAAAATCTTCACCAACCGTTCATCCCGGAGCGTTCTTACAAGCAGGGCATCGGTATCATAGCCCGCAATCCTCTCATCTTCTAAAATTTCGTCAAGAACTACTCCCAGGACTTCTTTAAGTTCTTCATCCTCGGCAAGAAATTTAAAAATCTCCCCCACCGAATCCAAAAGGGGTGCATAGAGTTCCTCCCCCCCCCTTTCCCGGGATCCGGCAAAAGCGCTCTCGCCGCCGTAAAACAGGGACCCCAGAGCCGAGGCCGACTGCCGAAAAACATTTCCACCCGCAGCGGCACCGGGCAACGATGATGCAGCTCCGGCCATACCGGCAACCGGGTTAAATAAAATCGCCACCACCAGCAGCGTTACCAGCACAGACTTCCCCTGGATCATTTTCATCCCGCTACCCCCTTTGCCCAAAAATAGGCGTACACTTAAACCGTACCAGCAAACAACCGGCGTCTGTATTTCATGGAATCCTGAAGCGGGAAACTATAGAAAAAACGATAACCGGGTGCCGCCGCCAAGCCGGCATATCCTTATTGTTTCTATTATAATATAATTCTGAGTACGTGACAAGAATATTATGGCAGCCGCGCTATTATTTCCTATTTGCTTTATTTTAGTTTCCCGTCAGGTAAAGTTGCCAATACATTTAAAATGATGGTTGGGATATTTTTGAGGGATCGTTTTAATGAACAGGTGAAGTGTATGTCGATGTAAGATGTAATGAATCTGTGGATCCGGTTGCAACAGCCTATTTGATCAATTGCTATGCCCCCTGTCAGCGCTTTCGGGCTTTATTTCGGCGCATTTTCTGTTTTTCCAAGGGCCCCTTGATCCGTAAATAAACGATCAGGGAAAGCGATACCAAGCCCAGGCTGAAGAGCTGGGCCAGGGTCAGCCCCGCCCAGAAAACAGGTTCTTCGCGGAAGAACTCCGTGGTAAAGCGAAGCATCCCGTAAAACAGGGGCATGTACAGAAGATAGACCCCGTCAAAGGGCCGGCGCGGCCACAGCTTCGTAAGCAGGATAAAGATAAGAAAAGCCCCCGCTGAGGCGTAAAGCTGGACCGGGTGGCGATAGAGCTGATCCACCCGGGGGAAAACAACAGCCCAGTAAACCCCGGTAACGCTGCCGTAACAGCAGCCGGCCAGAAAGCAGCCTATCCGGACGATGGAGTAGCCGAGCATAAAGTTGATCATGACCATGTCGGAACCGAGCCAGAAGTTAATCTTGCGCCAGCGGCACCAGAGGTAGCCGGCGATGATGCCCCCAAATAAGGATCCGTAAAAGGAAAAACCGGTAAAGCTGAGTTTGAAGATCTTGTCCAGGTGGAGGCTGTAGTAATCCCAGGTCAGCGCCACATAGAGGAGCCGTGCCCCGGCCAGCCCGCCGAGGGCAACGAAAAGGCAGCCCTCCAGGGAGCGCCAAAGACTCCACCCCTCCCGCACCGCCCTTCTCAGGGCCAGCGCGGTGCCGATAATTAGAGCTAGACCCATGGCCGTGGGATAAGCGCAAAAAGAATATTCACCGATGGTAAACAGGACGGGGCGCATGCAAAGACCTCCAGCATTTAAAGAGAGGCATGAAATTTTTGTGCCGCCGCACCGGCGCCCGGCTGCTAAACAGGTTTTTTCTTATTTTTACCTTTACCGGTCGTTGGACGGGATTTTTTTAACTTGGGCCGGTATACAACTGCCAGTATGACCGCGGCAATCAGCGCCACCGCGGCGACAACCCCCAAAATAACGGCGGAGAGGTTGGGCGCGCGTGCCGTAAGCTGAAGATGGTTGCTCTGCAGCGGTGAAAGTTCCCACACCAGGGTTCTCCCGTCTTCGGTCACCTCATCGGCATTGTGAGCAAGGGGCTTTACCGGAAGGGTGAGGATAAAGCGAAGATCCGGCGATAAAAGTGCCACCAGGTTGCCCTGCTCGCCCATCAGATCTTTTAGGTCAATTTGGGCATCGAGATGATAGGTGGTCGTCAGCGCGCTCTTTTCCTCGATAAAGATCTCCTGGTCCTGCAACCCCATATCCCCGGCCAACCCCAGATCGGCCAGTTCGGTCACCGACCGCAGCCTCTTGGCAGCTTTGAAACCGGCCACCTTCTCATCGGTAGGCTCGATAATGTCAAACCCCTGGGCGGCCAGATCCTCTTTTTTTTCGACAAAGAACTCCTTTTCCAAATCCGGATCCATGGCCAGGATCGCCCTGGGCGCAGCCAGGGTGATCTCCAGGTCGGCGCTGCGATTCCGGTTTATGGTGAGGTGCATGTTGAACTGCAAGCAGCCGCACAGAAGCAGCGGCGCCGCCACGGCGACCAATAACAGCAATGCTGCCCTTTTTACTTTAAGCATGCTTTTGGTTCCCTTTCAATGCGATCATTTTCAGCTCTATTAGCATCGAAGATGGATGTAAACACTTTCGGCAAATCTTCAGAGCATCCCTGCTTCCCGATATGAAAAGGGCACAAAAAAGGGGGCTACCCAAAGGGATGGCCCCCTTTTTGCTATCTTAGTCTTTGAAGAATTCTATGGCATGCTTGAGGTACTCCCTGTTCTCTTCCATCCAGGGCAACAGTTCCTCCTTATTGGTGATCCTTGAAAGTTCCTCCAGATCGCTGGGGTCTCCCTGATCCAACATCTTAAAGATATCCGGCAGTATCTTGAGCGCCTTAGGAATAGTCTTGCCTATGGTTTTAATCAGCTTCCAGGTGTCACCCAAGAAATTTTTCTCCATTTGGAACTGGGGGGATCCCTCCAGGCTATCCACATTGTAGTGGTAATACCCCTTAAGCTCAAAGATAAAGTCTCGCTCCAGGCCATTTTTCATTTTGGGCGCTGGGAAAACAGTATCAATTTCATCGCCTAGCGGCAACCTCACCCACTGCTCGTTGGAAGGATCGAGAATTACCGGTAAAACATCCAGACTACCGTTCAGAGTTGCTTCTCTTGCTTCGATCTTGTGAACATCAGTTATTTGATTTTCGGAGTAGTCGACTGCCACCGAGCCGAAAACGAAGAAGCCTGTAGGCGACTTCAGTCTTACCTTGAGCACACCCGAGCTTTTATCAACAGTACTCAAATCGATAGGGATCATCGCTTCATACAGAAAGTCCGCATGGTCGGGCGGATCCCACATCTGTCTAATTAGATCTTGCTCAACCCACTTGGCGCCATCCCATACCTCGATCATCAAGTCGCCGGCATAGAGGAAACCGATAATATCTTCCTTAAGCGAAGGGATAGAATCAAAGAGGTGCTCGATCCACCACTGATTATTCTTTGCATCAATTTCCTGTAGGAACTTCAGAGCTGAAGCCTCTCTCAACAAATCGTTCTTTACCGTCACCATAAACTTTGCTTCGGCGGCGTCCGCTTTTACCGGGAATTCAGCCACGTAAAGATCGAGGTATTTATCCTCATCGTAGCGGCGCATGTAATCAGATTTTACCCTGACGCCGTCGGCGGTGATCTCTTCAAGCAAATCATGCCCTTCGTCGTTGTAAAAGGCCATCGGTGCGATCCTTTCTGTGATCGTATAGATGTTGCCGTAACGATCAGGAAGTACGTCGATCACACCGGCATCAGCAGGGTAATCAACAGCCCACAAGGAAAAGGCGTTAACAAAGGACTTTTGTGGCACCTCTTCCAGAAGCTTGATCCGGTATTCACCATCCGTTTCGGCCAGGTGATCAAGTTGGTAATAGCCTGTCTCTTCGAGAACTTTGTTCCAGGAACCGCTGATGGCGGCGTGCTCATAATGGTAGTCACTGCCGTCATGGGTATAGATGTACGGGCATCCTGAGGACCTGCTAAATCGTGCTTCGAATGTCCTGTCGGAGACAATATTATTTACTGGGTAGTTTTCCGCGGTGCTAACGCGGGTTCCGCCCTCACGCCACTCGTCGAACTTGCCGTTACTCGATTTGTGGGCTTGCAGGGTTATATTCGATCCCGGCGCCACCGATACGCTTACCGGACTCCCCTGGGCTGTAGTGCCCCCGGGATGAACGATGCTGACGTTGCCGTAACTGGTATTGTTGGAGCTGGCTGTCACCACCGGTTCCCTGAATTCAGCCACCAGGTGGCGCGGCCCCGTTACCGTAAAGGGGTAGACAGCGCTGGTGCTGACCTGCGTGCCTCCCTCCAACCATCGGACAAAGTAGTAGCCGTAGTTGGGAGTGGCAACAACCGTGGCCGGCGAACCCTCATCGTAGATCTCGCCGCCGGAAACTGTGCCCCAGCCGGGGTTGGCGCTCTCGACGGAGATCTCATGGCTGGGCCACTCGTCGAAATGAGCCACCAGGTGCAGATCGCTGCCGCCAACGGTAAAAGTGTGGACCCTTTCGCCGGAAAATAGCACGCCGCCCGAGGTCCATTCCTTGAAGGTATAACCCTGCCCGGGCGTGGCGGTGATCTTCAGCTCCGCCCCTTCGGGATGCTGTTTTGTATCGGGGTATTTCCACTCAGCGGTAACCTGGCCCCAGCCGGCCGGTTGAACCCCCAGGGTAATTGTTCTCAGGGGCCTGAATACGGCGGTGAGGGTGCGATCTTTCTCGGCAGTAAATGTATAAATAGCCGAGGCATGCACCGGCTCCCCGTTTTCCTCCCAGCGGTAGAAATCATAGCCCTCGCTGGCCTCGGCTTCAACAGTGACCTGCTCTCCCCGAACAAACCGCCGATCCTCCACGCTGGCGGTGCCGCCTTCCGCGGGAGAGGCGTTTACCTTAATGTCATAAAGCGGCAAAAAGAGAGCGACCAGGTTCACCGGCTCGTCGGGCATGGTAAAGGTGTACTCAGGCTCATCGCTGTCAGGTACAACGTCCGCGAGCCACTTATCAAAGACGTGATCTTCGTCAGGTTCGGCCGCAACCGTAACTGAAGCGCCCACATCATGGATTCTGTCTCCGGTAAAAGTACCGCCCTCAAATTCGCCGAAGCTGATGTTCACCGGGTGGGCTTTGACAAAGTGTCCTACCACAATGCAGTCCTGCTCAATAACAAAATTATGGTCTGCTTCGTTACTCAGATATTCTTCATTGAGTGTCCATTCATCAAACCGGTAGCCATAAGAAGGGAACGCCTTGATGTTGACTTCACCGCTACGTAAACCGGTCTTCCCTTCAACCTTCCCGCCGATCTCGGGCTCCGCCCTGATCGCTTCCAGAAAGTACGCCCCGAAAAAGTTGGCGGTGAGCCGGTAATCCCGGTCGAGATAGAAAGAATAATTCATTTTCTCGCTCACTGGAGATCCGTCTTCGGTCCAGTCGAAAAAGTTGTAGCCCACCTTGGGTATGGCGAACACGGTTACCAAGGTGCCCTCGTTAAAGGTGCCGCCGCCGGAGACATGCCCTGCACCGGGCCGAGAAGAGGAAAGCTCCACGGTATACTGCTCCACTTTTTTGAAGACCGCCTCATAATGAGAGTCCTCTTCGGCAGTGATGCCGAGCCGGACCTTTTCTCCCGCCACGGCCCCGCCGCGGTCAAGCCAGTGCTCAAATTCGTAACCGGGGCCGGCCACCGCTTTCAGGCCTGCTGTTTCGCCTTTTTTGTAAAGGCCGGCTCCGTAAACCCGGCCGCTCCCCTCCGGCGATGCTGCGGCCGATACTGCGATATAGGGTTCAAACCGGGCCGTGATGCGGCGATCCTTATTCGCGGCAAATCTCAGGACCGCCTCTTCTTCGCCTGTATCGATTTTTTTACCGTTTTCGTACCATCCGGCAAAGTAATGCTCTTTTTCACCCTCGGCTGCCTTGACGGCCAACGCCCTGAGGATTACGTTTTCACCTTTTTTATAAGCGCCCCCGCCCCAAACCTGGCCGGCGGAGCCGGCGGGTTCAACAGCCGTATCGACCTGACAGGCGCGCACAAAATGAGCGGTGAGCCGGTGCTTCCGGTCGACCTTTATTGTACGCACTTCTCCGCTGTATTCCCTGCTTCCCTCGGTCCACCGGTCGAAGAGATAGCCTTTATCGGGAACGGCGGTAACGGTAACCCGCTGCCCTTTTACGGCGTTACGGGCGGTGGTTGCCACCCTGCCTCCCCGGTTACCGGCCACGCTTACCTTGATGGGATAGACCGGTGCGAATTCGGCCACCAGGTGGCGATCTTTCTCCAGGGTAAAGCGGTAGTCCGAGGTGTTAACATAGCTCAGGGGGATGAAGAGAAAGCCCAGGTCGATCCCCGAAGCCGCTTTTTTGCCGCCCTCGGTCCAGCGGAGGAAAGCATATCCGGGGTCGGGCCTGGCGGTCACCCTGACGCCGGTTCCCGCCGCCGCCCAAGCGCGGCTGGCAGAGGCCCGGCCGCCCTTTGTTGAAGAGACGCTGAGCTCGTAAACCGGTAAAAACCGGGCGGTAAGATGGCGATCTTCTTCAACCTTAAAAACATAGGTGGGGCTGTTGCTGATTGCCTTGCCGTCTTCGATCCATTCGCTAAATATGTAACCGGGTTCGCTGAGCGCTTCCACCTTCACCTGTTCGCCCTTTTCCAAACGCCCCGCAGGCCCGCCGGCGCGGCCACCCTTTCCGGCGTCCACTGATACGGTATAAAAAGGCTTGAAGTGAGCGATGAGCTCGGCGCCGTCAGCGAGGGCGAACCGGTAAAGCGCTTCCCGGCCCACCTCCATACCGTTGAGGGTCCACCGGTCGAAAATGTGGCCCGGGCCGGGTACGGCCTTCACCGGAACAACAGAGCCTGCATCTTCGGGTAAAAATTCCTGCAGCCCCGCCCCCGGGTATACTTTTCCGGCGCCCCAGGTCTTGATCTTGTAGGTGTAAAACCCGGGTTCTTCCTCAACAAAAACAGCCTTGACCGCTACATCCCGGTCCAGGGTTACCGTTGTCCGGGGCACTCTCCCGTCGGCCACGGGGCCCTCCCAGTGGCTGAAGACCCAGCCCTTTTTGGGCCTGGCCTCCACGATAACCAGTTTATCCTTCTCCAGGGCATGGGTTCCCGCTTTGGGGCTGACGCTACCCGCACCGCTCAAGTCAAGGGATAGCGCGGCGGTAGGCGGACCTTCGACATTGATCGCTTTCCATCCAAAATACGCCGTCTCGACAACAGCAGCGAGGAAAAGCGGAATGATCAACAGGAGCCACCACCGGCGCCGCAAAAA
>JAAZIE010000331.1 GCA_012510305.1 Bacillota bacterium
CTTCTGCACACCGGCGGGGCTCAGGTGGAGCAAGCCGCTCCCAAAAGCGATTTTGCCTTTCCCGAAAATACCGCGGTCTACCGGCCGCAGCTTTACCGGGGGCTGCCGGAGGAGAGCGTTTTTGATCAGCTGTCCGGAGACTGGTTTGAACGCGGACCCGACCTTGCCGTGCTGCCCCGCACCCCGGAGGGGCGCCTGCTGGCGACGGCTCTCGCCGCCCGGACCGGCGCAGCGCTCTTTACCGAAGCAAACCTGCTGGGCATAAATAATCAGAGGCTGCTGGCGCAAAAAAGAGCCTGTGCCGGCGGCGTCTGCTGGAGGGTATCTTTGCCCCTGCCGGCAGTGGTGACCCTGCCCCGGTTACCGAAAAGCCTGCCCCGGGTGACCCTTTCATCCGAGGGTAAAAAACCGCAGTGGCTTGCAGAGCCGGCCCGGCTAAAACCGCCCTCGCCGGCAGGGTTACAGAGCAGGCCCCTGGCGGTGGTATGCGGGCTCGGTATGGGCAGCGCCGCCGCCTGCGAGCGGGCCCGCCTGCTGGCCCAAAAATTGGGGGCGGGGTTTGGGCTGACCCGGCCTGCGGCGCTGGAGGGCTGGGGCACGGTGGATGAAATTATCGGCAGTTCCGGTGCCGTCATCTCGCCGGAAGTCTGCCTGGTCCTGGGAGCGTCCGGCGCCGGTGCTTTTATGGCCGGCCTGGAAACGGCAGAGCGAATTATCGCCGTGAATACCGATGAACAGGCCCTCATATTCAAGCAGGCCGATCTCGGCCTCACCGCCGACGCTTCCGCGCTGGTAGAGGCAATCCTGGAGCAGCTTTGACAAATATACCCATAAGGAAACTCGATCAATATGCAAATAGAACCGGTCCACCCCAAGTACGAGAGCTTCTTAAGAGATGAATCGGGCCTTACCGGCCGGGCCGACCAGATCGCTTTCCCGGAGGATACCGGAGCGTTGGCTGCGTTAATGAGCCGTGCAGCGCAAGAGGAGCTGCCCGTGACCCTGCAGGGAAGCCGCACCGGCCTGGTGGGGGGGGCGGTGCCCGCGGGAGGCCTGGTGATCAACCTTTCGCGGATGAACGCCATTTTTGATTTTGAAGAGGAGAAAGATAAAAAACTGCTCCATGCAGAAGCAGGAGCCACCCTGGAAGCGATTAACCTGGCTGCAGCGCCGCAGGGCCTTTCTTTCATGCCCCGCCCCACCGAACAAACCGCCACCGCCGGGGGCATGTTTGCTACCGGCTCTTCGGGACCGAACGCGCTGCGTTACGGGGCGGGGCATGCCCACGTGGAGGCGCTCTTATGGGTAACCTTGAGCGGCGACAGCTGGCGGATAAAGCGGGGGGAATATATTTTTGACGAAGCCGGGTGCGCCCTGCCGGGCGGCCGCTACTTGCCCTGCAAAAAAGAGTGGGCTTCTTTTCCCCGCGCCGCCGGTTTGCCGAAAAAAGGGCGGGACCTCATCGATTTTCTGGCCGGCAGCGAGGGTAAACTGGGAGCAGCGGCTGAGCTGTGGTTAAGGCTGCTGCCCCAACCGAAAGAGCACTGGGGCGTGGTCTGTTTTCTACCCGATGCCCGCACCCTGTACCGCTTTTCTGAAGCGCTGCTTCTCTGGCACAAAACGCCGGAGGGGCGGCTGCTCAGCAGCGCCGAATATTATGATCAAGCCGCGCTTGGGCTTCTGGAGCAAGCCCGCGCGCACGGCTCCCGGTTAAACAAGCTGCCCCCGCTGCCGGCCCGTCGCGCCGCCGTCTACCTGGAGCTGGCGGGCGACGACGAGAGCGCGCTGGAAGCGGCCCTGCTGGAGAGTTATGAGCTTTTTTGTGATGCCGGCGGTGACGAGGATGAAACCTGGGCGGTAAACAGCCGGGCCGAGGTGGAGCGCCTGCAGCAGATGGGCCACGCGATCACCGAGCTGTTCAACTCCGCCACCGCCGCCGGAGCCGGGGAAGAGAACCTGCCGGCGGCCCGCCTGGAGACAGACTTTACCGGGCCGCCGGAAAAACTGGAAGAATATCTGGCGATGTACCGTGCCGGCCTGGCGCAAAGCGGAGTGCAGGGTTATCTTTACGGGTCCCTGCTTCAAAACTGCCTGCATGCGGCCTTGCTGCCCCGGAGCCCCGGTGAGCGGGAAAAATGCAGCGCTTTGGCGCTGCACTGGGGCCAACAGGTGCTCCGGGACAACGGCTTGCTGATCAGCAAAAGCGGGACCGGCAAGCTGAAACAGGGCCTGATCAGGGAACTGCTGCCTCCGGAAGCGCTGGCAGCAGGGCGTACGCTGCGGGATTTCTTTGCCGCCCTCTAGGAACGGGGATCTTTAAATTTGAGCGATCCGCCCTATTCGCCGGCCATCCGGGCGTACTTGGCCAGGTAGATAAAGCGCATCAACCGGGCTTCGACGGGGTTAACCGGCCTGGCACCGCCAAAAAAGGCGGCGCCGATAAGAGCGCGGCAGCCTTTTTCGAGAACCTGGACCGCCGCCGCAGCATCGCTTCCGGAAGGACCGCAGCAGAGCGCGCCCCGGCCTTCAAGCATCACCGCGTAGCGGCCGCGCAGCTTGCGGGCGATGGCCCCGGCCGCTTCCGGCAAAGGGCCGGCAGCGGCCGAGCGGGCGCTGACCCCCACTATTTGGGTAAAGTCATCGAGCAGCGGGTAGACGGTCCTCCCTGTTCGGGAGACGGTGAGGATATCAGGCGGGGCGGCGTGCACAATGGCCCCGATCCCCTTGTAGCGGCGGTAGATGAGGCGGTGCACTTCGGCTTCGGGGGGAAAGCCCTTGTTCCCGGCCCTTCCGTCCAGGGCCACCGCGATCCGGCTCCGCTTTGCTTCCCCGGCAGGGCTGCCGCAGCCGGCCCCGGGGTAAAGGTGAAACTGATCTTTTTCTCTCTCGCTGCTGTAAAGCGGCCCCGCCGCAGGCTCTTTCTTCAAAGAGGGGCCCGCAGAAAGATGTTCCAGGTAATAAGCCCTCAGATCATCCCAGTCCCCCTTTTCGCTCCCGCTGAGCTGCAGGTATCGCTGCATGATATAAGCGGCGCAGAGCCGCTCCAGTTCCGCCGCCACCCTGAAAGCGTCGCCGCGTTCTTCACCGAGGCAAAGCGCGCCGTGGTTGGCCATGAGGTAGGCCTTGCCCCGCGAGCGGGAGAGCGCGGCAACCACGCCCCTCATCAGTTTTTTCGTCCCCGGCAGCCCGTAGGCGGCGCAGGGCAGAAGGCTGCTGCCGGTTATTTCAGCCGCCGCGGGATCGTTTATCTCTATATCGCGGTGCAGCGTGCTGACCGCAGAGGCCTGGGCCTGGTGGGTGTGGATGATAAAATTGATCTCCGGCCGCTGCCGGTATACGGCAACGTGAATGCCCTTTTCTGAAGAGGGCTTGATTTCGCCGCTGTAGCTGCCGTCGGCAATCTTCACCGGAACAATCTCTTCCGGGGCCAGGTTCTCGTAAGCCCTGCCGCTGGGAGTGATCACAAAGTGATCGCGGCCCGCCCGGGCGCTGACATTGCCCCAGGTGCGGGCGATGAGCCCCGCTTCGATCAGCCGCTTCCCCGCCGCAACCACTTCTTCTCTTGCCTGCTGCAATTTCAACGGTTTTTCACCTCCCGCAGTGTTCCCGCCTGCTCCGGATCAGCTCTCTTTCAGCCCCACGTTGGCAAAAACCCGATCAAAGCGGGCGAGGGCTCCGTCGATCATCGCCTCGTCATAAGCCGCGCTGACATAAAGGCGGCTGCCGGCCAGCGTGACCAGCCCCTCGGCCATATAGGCGGCGCCCATGTGCTCCATCTCTTTCTTGCGCTCGGAGGTGGCCCTGATTATCGCCGGGATCCGCCAGGGCTTGCCCCAGTCGATGGCGAAATGCATCGTCCCCACCGTCTCCAGGTGGACGATGGAACCCTGGTTGAAGGCGACAAAGGGCAGCCCATATTTCTTGATCAGCTTCTGCAACCCCCCGGTGAGGCGATCGCCCATCCTTCCGGCGTGCTGTGCAGCGCCGGTTCTCTCTATTTCACAGATCGTGTAATAGCCGGCCACGCAGCTGAGCGGGTTTGCCGCCATGGTCCCGCCGACAAGGGCTTTTTTATGCTTCTCCCCGCCGGAGATCCCGGCGGCCAGGTATTTCATATATTCTTTTTTTCCGCCAAGCCCGCCTGCACCGGGGTAGCCGCCGGCGACAACTTTCCCGAATACGGTCAGATCCGGGGAGACCCCAAAATAACCCTGGGCTCCCGGGGGGCCCATCCGGAAAGCGGTCACCACCTCGTCAAAGATAAACAGGGCCCCGTATTTACGGCACAGCCGCTCCACCCCCCGGTTGAATGCGAAGTCCAGCGGGCGGGTGCCGCTTTCAGGGCCTACCGGTTCCACCAGGACCGCAGCGGTGCCCCCGCGCAGCCGGTTTAACCAAAGCTTTTTCTCCAGATCACCCAGGTCATTGGGAAAAAATTCCTGGGTATGCCTGAATATGTGCCGGGGGATGCCGGGCGCCTGGGTCCATTTTGATCCGGGAACGCGGATCCCGTAAGCAAGCTGATCGCTCCAGCCGTGGTAAGCGCCCCCCATCTTCAGGATGCGCTTCTTCCCGGTAGCCAGCCGGGCCACCCGCAGCGCCGCCATGCAGCTCTCGGTGCCCGAATTGAGCATCCGAAACATCTCTACCGCCGGCATCATCTCGCTGATCTTTTTGGCCAGCTTGTACTCATATTCGTGGAACAGCCCCGTCGAAGGCCCGCACTGCTCCAGCAGCCGGGTAACCTTTTCACGGACGGCGGGAGGGTTGGATCCGAGCACGGTAGGCCCCCCGGCCTGGAGAAAATCGTAATATTTGTTGCCGTCCATATCATGAAGGTAGGCTCCTTCAGCACCGGTAAAGACCAGCGGGAAAGGATGATTGAAAGCGAGGTTGTGCTGCACCCCCCCGGGGATTATTTCGACGGCCCGGTCGATGAGCTCCTTCGATTTAGTGCACTTTTTACCGTAGTACTCTTCCTCATATTTTTTGAGCGCACCGGGTTTAATCGTGTAAATCGGTTTTTTGATCAGCTCGTCGAGCTGCCGGGTAACCGCGCCGGCGTCATGATACCCGGCGATGGCATACTTTCTCTCCACAGTATCTCCCCCATGGTTAAATATTCTGGCGAACAGTGAGTGAGCAGTCACTCACTGCAAGTTTAACCCCTTTCCCCCTTACTGTCAAACAACTGCGTGAAGACTGATAATTTCATAACCGGCGCCGGGTATGTTAGAATGAACATGTGAGTGAGCAGTCACTCACAACCGCTTCCCGGCAGATCATTTCAGAGCACTGGGGTGGAGGTATTCATGAAAACCAGCTATCACAAAGAGGTGTTCGAGCGCATCCCCCAAAAAAGACGCGATAAAATTATCGATATGGCGGTGCGTGAATTCGCGAAAAAAGGCTTTGACAGGGCCAATATCAACCAAATTGCCGA
>JAAZIE010000038.1 GCA_012510305.1 Bacillota bacterium
CCCAAGTCAAAAACGACCGAAAAACCGGCAGAAGGAACAACCACCCCCAAAACCCCGAAAGAGCTGATCGAAGAGGGCTACCAGGAAATACGGCAAAACCTGGCGCAGGAACTGCTAAGCCGGGTGAAAAAAAGCTCTCCTTATTTTTTTGAACGGCTGGTGGTCGAGTTGCTTGTCAAGATGGGCTACGGCGGCTCGATCAAGGATGCCGGCAATGCGATAGGCAAAAGTGGAGACGAGGGCATTGATGGGATTATCAAAGAGGATCGCCTGGGCCTGGATATTATATTCAGGCAAAAAGGTGGACAAATCCGGTAGGTCGGGACGAAATTCAAAAGTTCGTTGGCGCCCTTGAAGGAAAGAGAGCCCAAAAGGGCGTTTTCCTGACCACCTCCGCTTTTACCACCCACGCTATTCGGTACACTGAACAGATCAATACAAAAGTAATCCTTATCGGTGGAGAACAGATAGCGCAGTACATGATCGATTTCGATGTTGGAGTGTCAAAGGAAACCCAGTACGAAATAAAGAGAGTTGACACTGACTATTTTGAAGATGAGTAGGGCGTGAGCATGCTTACATACGCCGGGAAAGGAATAGAATTTTTACTCGTCGACTTGTTGGCAGGCAAGGAAGGGGCGGGCCAACCAACAGCGGGGTTTTGATCTGCTTTCGGCTCTGTTTTGGGTCTTTTACATTTTTTTTTAGAATTTATTTGATCTTTGGTTTCCATTGTGATAGTGTACCAATTGGTGTTGAAAAGACGGGTCAACTTAAACATTCTTGGATTGTTCAACATCGAAGAGGGGTTTAACGTTGTTCCGCTTTTTGCTCAAATTAACTTTAAGGAGATCTGTGAAACATGCAAGGTAAGGTAAAATGGTTTAACCCGGAAAAGGGTTACGGTTTCATTGAAACCGAGGAAGGCGGAGATGTTTTTGTCCATTTCTCCGCGATCCAGATTGAGGGTTTCAAAACTCTCGAAGAGGGCCAGGAAGTGACCTTTGATGTGGTCGAGGGTGACCGGGGGAAACAGGCGGAAAACGTAGTCCCTCTGTAAGCCAAAAGAAGAAGAAAACAAGGGGGCATTTCCGGAGATCGGAAATGCCCTTGCTTATTTTTGGGAGCGTTATGGGCGCTTGAATTACCGCAATGATCTGTGTATAATGTGGATGAAACCCTTTGTGCAAATGGCGGATCAAGCCTTTGTGGAGAGATGGCCGAGCTGGTCGAAGGCGCTCGCCTGGAAAGCGAGTAGACGGGCAAAACCTTGTCTCGTGGGTTCGAATCCCACTCTCTCCGCCATCTTTACGATTTGGCCGTGCTAGACGGGGAGGTAGCGGTGCCCTGAACCCGCAATCCGCTAGAGCGGGGTTTAATCCCTGCCCCCGGTCTTGCGATTTTCAGGGTCAGCACCGGGTAAGTAGTGTTGAAGGCCCGGTCCCGTGCGGCGCAAACTTATGAACCCCGTCAGGTCCGGGAGGAAGCAGCGGTAAATAAGATCTTGCGGGTGCCACGGGGCTGCCGGGTTGGAGCCCACTGCCCGGCCGGCGCCTGGGGACGAAGATCAAAGGCAGGTGCACGGCCATACATATAACCTTCCGAAAGGGAAGTGTTTTTTTAATGTCTTACCTGAGCCTTTACCGCCGCCTGCGCCCCCTTTCTTTTGCCGAGATTACGGGCCAGGATCATGTTACCCGGACCCTGAGCCGCGCTCTTGCCGGCGGGCAGCTGGCCCATGCCTATCTTTTTTGCGGGCCCCGGGGAACCGGCAAAACCACGACCGCCAAGATCCTTTCCCGCGCGGTCAACTGCCACCGGTATCCGGCACCCGAGCCCTGCGGAAAGTGCCCGCCCTGCCGCAATATCGCCGCCGGCGTTTCGCTCGACGTGATCGAGATGGATGCTGCTTCGAACCGCGGCATAGACGAGATCCGGGAGCTGCGGGAAAGAACCCGCTACGCCAGCGGGGAGAGCCGCTACAAGGTCTATATTATCGATGAAGCGCACATGCTCACCAACGAAGCCTGCAACGCTTTTTTAAAGACCCTGGAGGAACCGCCGCCGGGGGTGGTTTTTATCCTGGCGACGACGGATCCTTCGCGTCTTCCCTCGACCATTGTCTCCCGCTGCCAGCGCTTTGACTTCCACCTGCTTACGGTGAAGCAGATCGGGGACAAGCTCCGGCAGGTGATTGCCGATGAGGGATGGCGGGCTGAGGATGAGGCGGTGCGCCTGATGGCCCGCCTGGCCGAGGGCTCCCTGCGCGATGCCTTGGGGACCTTGGAACAATGCAGTACTTATGGAGAAGAGCTGCTTTCGGCGGAACAGGTCCGCTCGCTCACCGGGGTTACCCGGGTGGAAACAATCGGCGCGCTGGTGGAAGCGCTGGCGGCCGGTGACCTGGAGACCGGGCTGCAGACGCTGCAGGAGATTGTATACAGC
>JAAZIE010000039.1 GCA_012510305.1 Bacillota bacterium
CCGTCATTTCACGCCGCCGGCAGCAGGCAGCGCTCCCGATCATGGTCAAGCCGCAAACTGCTTTCCTCCCCGGCAGCCAGCGAATCAAGAAAGTCGAGCGCTTCCTGCAGCGTTTTTAACGGAACCAGCTTGATCTGCTGAACGGCGGATCTCGCTTCCTCGTAATTTTCTTCCGGTACAAAAAAGTAAGCGGCCCCGGCGCGCTCCGCGGCAATTACCTTTTGGTAAACCCCTCCAATGGGGCCGATGTTTTCCCCCACGTCAATGGTTCCGGTACCGGCTATAAGTTGCCCCCCGCTCAGATCTCCCGGCTCGAGCTGGTTGAGAATCTCCAGGACAAACATCAACCCGGCAGAGGGACCGGCTATTTCGCCGGTTTCCATCTTGATCTCAATAGGCAAAACCGGTTCCCAATCCAGGGTGGATATATAAACTCCCAGGGCGGCGAGCTTGGGATCATCGGTGTGCGGGGCGGTGATCACGGTTAAATACATTTCTTCGGAATTACGCCGGACGGTCAGCTCTACCGGAGCGCCCACCCGTCGCTGCTGTACGGCGGAGACAACCTCGCCCGCCAGCTGGGTTTTGTGCCCGTCGATGGCGGTGATCACATCGCCTTTTTCCAGAATTCCCTTGGAAGGGCTGTCATCCAAAAATTCGGCGACGGCAACTCCTTCGCTGATGATCTCCACATCGTAGCCGGCACGGCGCAAAGCGATCACCTGGGCTGTATTTTTGCTCTCGCGCATCCACTGTTCCAGGAGCTCACGGTATTCTTGTTCCTCCAGATCCGGGGGAATGACGCTGGATAAGCTCTGTACCTCGATATGGGGGTGCAGGTAACCGTAAACCAGGGACCACAGGTGGGCCTGCTTCTGGGCCACCGTGACCAGGTAAAATTTACCCTGATCGGACTGGTCGGCTCCTTCCACGGTAACCATTTCCCGAAGATCCTGGGCCGCGCCGGGCTGCACCAGAATATAATCTGTGCGGATAAAAAGCCCGACAATGAAGAGTCCCAGCAATATTACAAAAACCTTGATCAGTCTACTTCTGTTCGTCCCGCTAGTTTTTGGCAACAGGTCTACCCTCTTTCAACGATTTGACTAACCGGGTCAACTGCTGCGAAACGGCCGCGTTCCGGCCCCGCTCGATGATCTCTTCAACACGATCAAAATCAAAGGGGCCGATATTTTCAACACTGGGAGTAATGAGCAGGTCAGCGTCCTCTTTTTGCGCCTGGTGAATTTCCAGGGACATGATTTCAATTGATCGAGAGAGCACGTCAAAGATATGATCTATCTTGTAGCTTCCCACATTTACGCCCACGTCAACCGCAACAACCCGGTCCGCCCCCATCTCCCTGGCCACAGAAGCGGGAACGCGCTGCAGCACACCGCCGTCGACCAGCAGTTTCTCACCTATCTTCACCGGGCTGAAAATCCCCGGGATGGCACATGAAGCCCGCACCGCCCGGGCAACTGAGCCTTTCCTCAAGACCGTTTTTTCACCGCTGTTCAAGTCAACAGCCACCACCGCCAGCGGAGTGGCCAGCTGGGAAAAGGAGCGCCTCCCGGTGAGCAAATAAAGCATCTCCTCAAGTTTTTCACCCGCCAAGAGCCCCTTGTGCGGAAGAGTAAAATCCATCCACAGGCGCGTCGAAATTTGCTGGGCCAGGCGCGTGATCATCCCTAATTTTAACCCGCTGGCGTAAAGTGCCCCGATAACACTGCCCATGCTGCTGCCGGCAATATAATCGGGTTTTATTCCCGCCTCCTCCAAAACCTGAAGCACCCCGATGTGAGCCAGCCCGCGGGAAAGACCGGCCCCCAGGGCCAGGCCAATCTTACCAGTAGCGGTCATTTCTCCACCCCCGCCGCACCAGCCCGTCAAGACCGTGCCAGAAAGC
>JAAZIE010000332.1 GCA_012510305.1 Bacillota bacterium
CATGGAGGGTTACCTGCCGGGCAGCAAGGCGGTCATCCTGGGCTCCGGCGATATCGGGTTGATCATGGCCCGGCGGATGACCCTGGAAGGGATGGCGGTGGAGGGAGTCTACGAGGTGATGCCAAACCCGGGCGGCTTGACCCGCAACCTGGTGCAGTGCCTCGATGATTTTGAGATCCCGCTGCATCTTTCCACCACCGTCACCGCGGTGCACGGGCGCAAAAGGGTTGAGGCGGTGACGGTGGCCGGAGTGGACCGGGCGATGAAACCGATCCCCGGCACCGAACGCCGAATAGAGTGCGATCTCCTGGTACCGGCGGTGGGGCTGATCCCTGAAAACGAGCTGTCCCGCGCAGCAGGCGTAGAGATGGATCCCCGCACCGGGGGGCCGCTGCTGGACGAAAATTTTATGACCTCGGTGCCCGGTATTTTTGCCGCAGGCAATGTGGCGGTGGTCTTCGACCTGGTCGATTATGTCAGCGAGAGCGGCGAAATAGCGGCTGCCGGGGCGGTGCACTATATCGCCGGCAGGCTTGAACAAAAGAAAAGCGATCGCCCCGTCAAGGCGGGGGATAATATAAGCTTTGTTGTACCCCAGCGCCTGGGGAAAGAGTGCGGGGAGACCACCTTTTACGCCAGGGTGAAAGACCCCGCAAAGGTTGCCACCCTGAGCTGCTGCTCCGGGGAAGAGCTCATCTTCAAAAAACGCTGCCGCTATCTCGCTCCGCCGGAGATGCTTACCTTTACGACAGATGCTTCCGGTACAGGCGCACTCACGGTAGCCGTAACCAAGGGGGCCGGCAAAAGATGAAAAAAGAGTTTGTCTGCATTGTCTGCCCCAACAGCTGCCGGCTCACTGTAAGCGAGCAAAAAGGCGAGATCGAGGTCAGCGGCCATGAGTGCAAACGGGGCCTGGAGCATGGCCTTTCCGAGTACCGCAACCCCAGGCGCATGCTTACCTCCACGGTGGCTGTTACCGGGGCCGGATTACCGCGTTTGCCGGTTATCTCCACCGCGGAAATTCCCAAAAGAAAGCTAAAAGATTGCCTGAACGAACTCTACGCTACCGCGGTGAGTGCACCGGTAACCTCGGGGGATGTGGTGGTCAAAGATATTTGCGGCACCGGGGTTGACATGATCGCCTCTCGTTCCATGAACAAAATAAGTCGCTTGAAAAAAAATGAGGAGGCCATGAGATGAAAAAAGAAGAACTGATCAGCGGTTTAGAGGCCATTGTGGGCACCGAGCGCCTTTTTACCGGTGAGGAAGCGGTTCTTGAAGCCGCGAAAGATTACATCGGCTTTCGCGTATACCAGCGGGCGGAGGGCAAGAACTTTGTCCCGCGAGCTGCCTGCGTGGTCAAGCCGGGCAGCGTCGAGGAGGTTTCCCGGGTGCTCAAATTTTTAAATAAACACAAGGTGGATGTGGTGCCCCGCACCGGCGGCTCTTCGGTTACGCGGGGCATTGAACCGGTCGAGGGCGGCGTCATCCTCGACGGCAGCGCGATGAACAGCGTGCTAAAAATTGACGAAATCGATATGCAGGTAACGGTCCAATGCGGCACCCCGCTGGAACACCTGGAAAACGTCCTCAACGAAAAGGGTTACACCACCGGGCATTACCCCCAATCGCTGCCCATGGCGCACCTGGGCGGGCTCGTCTCCACCCGCAGCACCGGCCAGTTCTCCACCCTCTACGGCGGCATCGAGGAGCTGGTCGTCGGCCTGGAGGCGGTGCTCGCCGACGGCACGGTGGTGCGGATCAAAAATGTGCCTCGCCGCAGCACCGGGCCCGATCTGCGCCATATTTTTATCGGCAACGAGGGGACCCTGGGCTTTATAACCGAGGTCACCCTGAAGCTCTTTCAGTATCGCCCGGAAGAACAATGGAGGCGCGCTTACGGGGTAAAGGGGATGCAGCGCGGGCTGGAGATGCTGCAGGAGCTCATGGCCGCCGGTTACAAGCCAGCGGTGGTGCGCCTCCACGATGCCGCCGAGGTAATGATGGTGCTGGGGTTGCACGATGCAGTGCCTGCCGAACATGCGCTGCTGATGTTTATCTGCGAGGGGCCGCGCGCCGTCGCCGAAGCTACGGGAGCGGCCATTGAGAAATGCGCGGAGAAATACGATGCGGTGGATATCGGGGTTAAACCCGTGGAAAGCTGGCTGCAAACCCGCAACGACAGCTGCTACACCATGGACCAGGGCCTCTAC
>JAAZIE010000333.1 GCA_012510305.1 Bacillota bacterium
AGCAAGGAGCTGGCTTTCCAAGTCATGGCCGCATTTCACGCAGCTTGATACCTCTTTGAGATTGAGCTGTCCGCAGCCGCAGCGCCAGGACAAAGCATACTTTTGGGGAAGGTTGGCCTGCAGTTCACTCGGTGCAACGCGGCGGTACTGTTCCTCGAGAGGCCCAAGATTGGACAAAGGCTGCGGCTCGGGAGGAGGCATAAATCCCTTCGCTCCAGCATTTTTCCATACCACACCATCTGCAAAAACAACCTTTTGCAGTGTGATTGTGTAATAGCGGGTGGTTCTGTCAGGCAAGGGAATCAACTGGTCGTCGCCGAAAGTAAGGCCCGGCTTGGCCGCCAGGTCCAGGTAGACATATTCATCTATGCTCTCTACAGCCTCTCTGTCCACACCCACGCAAGATATAGCTATGTAGACCGCCTCGACCCTCTCCTTGCCGAGGTTCTGAAATTTGCACTGGACAGAAACGCCGCCGGTGAGATTATCTTTAACCAGAACGTGAGCTGCCAAAATAAGGGGAGAGCCGTCGAAATAGTGCTCCTGCCGGGTTTGCTTGATTGCTTCATGGTGCCTGGCTCTTGCGCCCTTTACCCTATGGCCGAAGGCCTTTTTTTCTGCTGCACCGGCGCTTTGCAGCAGCGCCTGTCCTTCAGCCGGGTCCTGCTCCGCCGGTTCGGCGGTCCCAGCCCCCGTCAAGAACAGCTCTGTGGCCGCCCCCGGCGGCCCTTTCACCGGGCCGGGTTCGATGAGCTCGGTGGGCGGCGCAGCTGAGTCGCCCTGCGGTATCCCCTGCAGCTTTTTCTTGATATGCGCGACGCCTTGGGGCCGATTGCCCGGCTCCAGCTCCAGCATCTCCATGATCAGATCGCTGAAGGCGTTCGAGAGAGGGGCAATACGGTCGGGGCGGTCGTACTTGAAAGGGTTTTTGGCGGGATCAAGGCCCGTGACCAGGTAATGCAGGGTGGCCCCCAAAGAGAAGATATCGGAGCGGGGATCGGTCTGCCCTTCGCCGAACTGCTCCGGGGGAGCAAAGCCGATGGAGGCAAATGACATCGTATCCGCCGATGTATCGGGGTTGAAGTGGCGGGCAATCCCGAAATCGATGAGCTTGATCTCATGCTTCAAGGTTAACATGATATTGGCAGGCTTGAGGTCTCGGAAGATGACCGGCGGATCTCGGCCGTGCAGGTAGTCCAGCACGTCACACAGCTGGAGGGCCCACCCGATCACCTCTTTTTCGGGGATCTTGCCCTGGCTCCCGGCAAGAGCCTCCAGCGTCTCCCCCTCGATGCAGTCCATGACCAGGTACCAGCGGTCCTCGCCGGCGGAGAAGAAGTCTGTGACCCGGGGTAGGGAGGGATGTCGGAGCTTGATGAGCATGGATGCTTCCTGCTTGAATATTTCCAGAGCTTTCTCCAGCTTGCCCGGGCCCAAAGCGGCGGTGCTCATCTCTTTGATCGCCACCACGCTTTTGTTCAGGCGGAGATCCAGCGCCTTGTAGACGGCACCCATGCCGCCCCGGCCCAGCAGGCCGGTGATGATATAGCGATCTTCCAGCAGCGAGTCGGCGTCAAGTTGGCCGGTAGCTCCCTGCAGGGCATAGCCGCATTTGGCACAGAAGTTGCTCTCGCCAACAGAGCCGGTCCCGCAAGAAGGACACTTCAGCATATCCTTTCACCCCTTAAAATCTAGCTCAAGTCCCCGTCTTTGCGCCGCAGGGCCAGCGCGGAAACTATGAAAAGCAAGACAATCCAGCCCAAAAGAATCCACCAGTGTCCTGCAAGGTTGCCGCTTAAAGCCTGAACCTCTTCCTCCAGCGCCACCCTGGTGTTTATATCCAGAATATCCCCGCCCACCAGCTCATAACCCCATTTGCTCACGGCAAGATAAAACACATTTTGCAGGATTGCCGGCTCCACCTTCTCCACCGGCACTATGGCTCCGGATAGAATGATCTGGGGAACCAGCAGCAGCGGCACGGCGGAGATAGCCGTATTGGAATCGGATGACAGCGCCGAGATAGTCAGCCCCATCATCACGCTGGCCAGGGAAACCAGGAAAAAGGCGGCGATATTCAACCACGATTCGGGCATCTTCAAACCGAGGCAAATGATGGGGACAAATAAGAGCGCCTGAATGAGACAAACCGCTGAAAGAACAGCCACCTTTGATAAGAGGTAGGGCCCGATGCGCAGGTTTACCAGGCGCTCCCGCTTGTAGATGGATGCTTCCTTGACTATTTCCCGGGCGGCGTTGGAGGTGCCCAGCCAGATGGCGGCAAAGACCATGACGGCCACACTTATGGTCATGTTAAAGCGGCGGGAATTTTCCTCTTCGGCCAAATCCAAAACCTCATCCAGGCGGTCCTCGGCCAAAACAGTTTCCGTGACGGCCAGATCATCGGTGGTGTGATCGCTGAATTCAAAGGTAGGGCTGCTGTGATAGAAAGTCATGACGATGAGGGCGGCGATGACCAGGGGCTGCAGAAGCAGGAGCAGGATGTTTTTGTAATCGCGGGTCATGATCTTCCCGTAGCGCGCCGTAAGGATGAACCACTGTCTAAAAGATGAGATCCCTTGCTTGATCTCTTTTTCCAGCTGCATCCCTTCAAAGGAGCTGCTCTCACTGAGCATGGCCTGGCTCTGCGCCCTGTCTGAACGGCCAAAGTCTTTGGCCCATTCAGCAGGGGATTTCTCGGTGGATATCTTTTTGTAGATCTCGGCAAAATCATCGGTGTCAAAATAGGTGAGCGCCTCGGAGGGGGAGCCGTAAAAGGCCAGCCGCCCTCCTTCAGCCAGGAATATGACCTTGTCGCAAAGGGTGATGTTCGAGGTGGCATGGGTCACGAGCATGATGGTGCGTCCCTGGTCCGACAGGCGGCGCATCATCTCCATCATCGTTTTCTCCAGCCCGGGGTCCAGGCCGGAGGTGGGCTCGTCGAGAAAGAAAAGGCTGGGCTTTGTTAAAAGCTCCACGCCGATGCTGACCCTTTTGCGCTGGCCGCCGGAGAGCTGCCTGACCAGGGTGTCCTGCCGAGCGGTCAGTTCCAGGTTTTCCATAACTTCATCTACCAAAACCCCGATCTCCTGCTCCAGGGTGTCCGGGGGCATGCGCAGCCTGGCCGTATAAACGAGCACTTCACGAACGGTGAGCTCCAGGTGCACAATATCGTCCTGGGGAACGTAGCCGATCATCGATCGAAAAACATTGTACTCTTCATAAAAATCTCTGCCGTTAATCCGGATGCGCCCGGATGTCGCCGGCCGCATCCCGGTCATTGCGCCCAAAAGTGTGCTTTTACCGCTGCCGCTGGCCCCCACAATGGCCACGAATTCACTGGGCTCTATGGTCAGGCTGACCTGGTCCAGGATAGTCAGCTGCC
>JAAZIE010000334.1 GCA_012510305.1 Bacillota bacterium
CCCCTGCGCCAGCATCTCCTGCACCAGAACCCCCTCCAGGCGGGCACGGGGGTTGTAGCCTGCGGCTCGCTTGACGATCTGCGCGTAGCCTTCTTTTACCGCGGCGGCGTCGCTCAAGCCCAGGAGCACCCCGCCTGCCTCGGTTTTATGAAGGATATCGGGCGACTCGATCTTCAAGACCACGGGGTAACCGATCGCTTCCGCCGCCGCCGCCGCTTCTTCCGCGGAGCCGGCCAGCGTCTCCCTGGTCACCGGTATCCCGTAAGCCTCCAGGACCTTTTTCGCGCGAGACTCCGTGAGAGTGCGGCGCCCTTTCCCGGTGGAGAGGGCGATGACCTCGCGGGCCTGCCGCCGCTCCGCTCCCGGCTGAACAAGGGGAAAAGGGGCCACGTTTTCCGCTCTCGCGGCCCAGTCAGCCAGCTTGGACAGGGCCCACAGGCCGCTGGGCACATGCTCAATCACCGGCAACCCCGCCCGGATCATCTTCTCCTTCCCATCGATGGCGAAGTCCAGGCCGGTGGGCCAGGTAAAGATGACCAGCGGTTTTTTGACCTTGTAATAGACATCGATGATCTTGTCCACCGCTTCGGCCTGGGACATCTGCAGGTTATAAAAAAAAGCGCCCACGTCGACCCGGGGGTCCTCCATCACCGTGCTGATGGCCCGCTGGAACAGGTCCCCTTCCACAAAAAAAGCCGAGGTCAGGTCCACCGGGTTGGCTACCGCCCCGTACGGCGGGAAAAATTCGCGCAGGCTCTGCTGTGTTTTTTCAGTGAGGCGGACCACATCCAGGCCGTAATCGGGACATTTGTCCGCCACCACCACCCCGCCGCCGCCGGAAATGGTGATTATCCCGATATTTTTGCCTGCCGGGATCCGCCCCGCAGCGTGCAGCAAAACCAGCGCGTTCATCTCTTCCACATCATCGGCGCGCACGGCGCCAAATTGTTTAAACACCCCGTCGTAAACGCGGTCTTCACCGACCAGGGCCCCCGTATGCGACGATGCCGCCGCCGCCCCGATCTCTGTGCGGCCCACTTTTTGAAAGGTCACCAGCTTGCGCCTTTTCAAAGCCTCGTGACAGGCTTGCATGAACAGGCGGCCATCCTGCGGCAAACCCTCAATGTAGCCGCCGATGAGCTTGACCTCTTCCCGCCCCACCAGGTAACCCAAAGCCTCGGCAAAGCTGACATCGGCTTCGTTGCCGGTACTGATAAAGTAATTGAAGCCCACCGAATTTTTCAGGACCATCTGGAAAATAATTGCACCGAGGCCGCCGCTCTGCGTAATGTAAGAGAGCGCCTCCGGGTAGTAAAGATCTTTGGGCTTGTCATGAAACATAAAGGTGGCCGCGCTGCCGGTATAATAATTGATCACCCCCAGGCAGTTGGGGCCGAGGATACGCATACCCGAATCACGGGCCAGCTTCTTCATCTCCTCCTGAACCGCGCGCCCGCTTTCGTCCACTTCGGCAAACCCCGAGGTGAAGATTATCGCCGCTTTCACCCCTTTTTCCGCGCATTGATGCAGCGCTTCCATCGTCCCGGAGGCGGGAATACCGATGATCGCCAGGTCCACCTCTCCGGGGACATCGAGGATGGAGGGGTAACTTTTTCTAATGCCGATCTTTTCATGCTTGGGATTGATCGGGTAGACCTCTCCGCCGTACCCGAAGAGCTCCAAAAGGGTAACCGGGAGCCCGCTGGGCTTGATCATGTTGGCACTGGCCCCAATAATTGCAATTGAGTCCGGGTAAAAGAAGGGATCCAGCTCTTTCTGCAGATCGCGGTGCAAGTCTTGAACCGATTTCATTTTAAATCATGACCTCCCCGGTAATTGAACTACTTCCTGGTTAACGATGAAAGAGTATTATATTAACATTTTACCCGATCATTCCGGTTTTGGATACCTATTTTGCGTAATATTGGCGTAAAATGGGGTCAGTAAGCATAATTAGGCTTAAAAATAGTACTTTGCTTTAAAATTAAAGGTGATGGAGCCGTGCGTACAGCCCTAAAATGTTAAATTTAGTTAAAATGGTCTATTAATAATGCGGTTATGCTATAATGTTTTTATTATAGCACACCCTCGTGTGAGAGGAGGCGCTTGGAAATTGGCTGAAAAGAAGATACCGTTAAGCGTTTCTCAAAAAAGCGCTGCTCAAACAAAAAAAGAGTACAGCATTGGCAGGCTCAAGCTCAGCCGGCAAACGATCAGAAGGACCGCTTTCTTTATTGCCATCCCCCTTGCCGTTGTGGCCCTGGTTTTTGCGGGGATCATGATCAGTTATCTTGCCGGTGCTCCGAAACTGGATCCGGCGGCGCTGGAAGCGGTGGAGGCATCGTACATTTTGGACCGCAAGGACCGCGAGGTGGTCCAGCTTCACGCCGCCGAGAACCGCATTGTCCTCTCCATCGATGAAATCCCGCAGCAGGTCCAGGAGGCTTTTATCGCCATCGAGGACGAACGCTTCAGAAAACACCGGGGTTTCGACACGCTCGGTTTGGGACGGGCCCTCCTGGTCAATATCCGCGAGCGCAGCTTCTCACAGGGCGCCAGTACCATCACCCAGCAGCTGATCCGCAACACCCTGCTCGGTCAAGAAAAAACGATCAAGCGCAAGGTGCAGGAGGTGTGGTTGGCGTTAAAGCTGGAGCGGATCAAGAGCAAGGACGAAATTTTGGAGATGTACCTGAACCGAATCTGCTTCGGCAACGCCATCTACGGCATCGAAGCCGCCTCCCAGGCCTATTTCAACAAAAGCGTGAGCAAGCTTGACCTTGCCGAAGCCGCGCTTTTGGCCGGGATTGTCCGTTCGCCGGCATACTACAATCCCTTTAACGATAAAGAGGCCGCGATGAGCCGAATGAAACTGGTCCTGGGAAACATGGAGCGGCTTAAATTAATCACCCGGGAGGAGCACGACCAGGCTGTGGCCAAAAAAATGAAATTTGCCAAGCCGACCACAGTTACTTATCCCCATCCCTACTTCATCGACTACGTGATCCACCATGAACTGGTGGAGATCCTCGAAAATATGCCTGAATACAACACCCGGGAAACAGCCTACGAGGCGATCTACAACGGGGGCTTGAAAGTATACACGACCATGGATCGAAAGTACCAAAAAAAGATGGAGAAAGTGATCAACCGGACCGATCTTTATCCACAAACCGATTATATTGATATGGAAAAACTGAAGAAGGCAGTCGATGACAACAACGGAAAAATGCCTTCCGGTTACCCCTACGCTTTCACTGATAACAAGAAGGGAATCCCCCAACCGCAGTCGGCCATGGTGCTGGTCGATCCCAAGGAGGGGCAGGTCTGGGCGCTGGGCGGCGGCAGGGAGTACAACAAAAACCGTAACGAGCTGCTGCGCTATCTCAGCCTGCGCCAGCCCGGCTCGGCGATTAAACCGATCATCAGCTACGGGCCCTCCTTCAACGAGGGTCTCCTGGGAGCAGGTTCAGTCCTCGACGACGCCCCCCTGGCCTTCCCCGGTTGGTGTCCGGAAAACGTGGACAGCTCCTTCTGGGGCTTGGTCACCGTGCGCCAGGCGCTGGCTCACTCCCGCAACGTGCCCGCTGTTAGAACGTACCATGAGCATATCGGCCTGGAAAAAGGAGCGGAGATGGCCTACCAGATGGGGCTCTCCACGTACAATCCGCGGGAAGCAACGCCCGACACGAGCTGGGGGCTCGGTTCCCGCGAAGCAACCGCCCTCGATATGGCCCAGGCCTACAGTGTTTTGGCCAACAACGGTGTTAAAATGGAGCTGCACACGGTGCGGCGGATCGAAGACCGCCAGGGTGAAGTGATCTACGAGCACGCAGCCGACCCGGAGCAGGTGTTATCCCGCGAGGCCGCCTTTATCACCACAAACATTCTCCAGGACGTGGTTACCTCGACCACCGCCACCGGGCTCCTGGGACTGGGCCGGCCGCTGGCCGCCAAAACAGGAACCACGGACGATTTCCGTGATATCTACCTGGCCTCCTATACCCCCAACCTGGTCTGCACCTTCTGGATGGGCTTTGACATCAAGGAATCGGGGCAGATCCAGAACGGATGGCGCGTCTCTACGGGGATGGTCAAAGAACTTTTACGCGGGATTTTTGAAACCCTGCCCCAGGAAAGTTTCGCCCCGGCGCCCCCGGGCGTGGTCCAGGTAAAGGTCTGCACAAAGTCGGGCCTTTTGCCGGGCAAATACTGCGGCGATGCGGGAACCGTGCGGGCCGATTATTTCCTGCGGAGCCACGTGCCGCGTTTAACCTGCGATCAACACGTCGAGCTGGAGATCTGCAAAGCCTCGAAGCTTTTGGCCGGCGAGTTCTGCCCCGAAGAGCAGGTGACCAAAAAAGTGTTTTTTGATCGTCCTGAGTTCATTGTCACCGATGGAAGGTGGAAGAGAGGCGCGGGCCGGGGGCCGCGTGACGCCAAAGAGGAGCCCCCCGAGGATCTTTGCGATGTGCATACGGAGCCGTCAGGCGAATTTACCGCTTTCAACGCCTCCTCCCTGGGCAGCGGGCAGGTGGCGCTGAGCTGGCGCTACCGCGGCAGCGCCGTGAAAGAGTTCAAGCTTTACCGCCAGGAAAAGAACGGTAAAAGGCAGCTGATCAAAACCCTGGGTAGAAGTACCTTTGCCTATGTGGACGGACCGCTGCAGGATGGGGCCACTTATCTCTATACCATCTTTGCGATCAGCGAACAGGGAACCCGCTCTCAACCGCGGACGGTGGAGGTAACCGTGGGCGACGGCTCGGGCGAGCAAGCGTCTCCACAGAACCTGGAGGCGTACTATCATCAGGTCAGCGACTACGTCAGGCTTGACTGGGAATGCAGTGGGGAGCCTGAAAAATTCATCATCTATCGCAATGGAGAGGAAATAGCCACGGTCCAATACTGGCAGCGCTCGTACAACGATAATGACCTGGATCCCGGGACTTACACGTACCATGTTACCGCAATTTCCCAGGGCGGCGAATCGAAGCCGAGCAACAAGGTTGAGATCACCATAAATGGGAATAGCGGCCGCACCGGCAAAAACGAGAGCTACGCCCGGGCCCTGGGAGACCGGCTGCACCAGCTGCTGGCAGCCTGCTGGAGCAGTATCTGCCTCTTGTTTTAACCGGTTAAAATTAAGGGGCAGACCGGTAAATCCAAGCCTGCCCCTTTTTGTTTTCTTGCACCCCTTTTACTGACGAACGCTCCAGCTGTACTCGCTTCCCCGCCGGCGGCAGAGACAGCTTCCCCCGGGCAGGGCAAAAAGGGCCCGGATAATCCTGGTGGAGGGCTGCTGGTAAGCGCCGCAGCTGCCGCCGAAAAGGCGCTCACCCTCTTTTTCCAGCTCCCGCCAGCGCCGGGGATACTCCATCCTGAACTCCTGCACCAGCTGCCCGGTGGTCTTGTAAACCCCGGGCTCCAGCAAGCTCAAAATCAGCTCTTCCAGGCTGCTGCTCTCCAAAAAGATTCCTCCTGAACACCGGTTTTTTTATATTGCGTCCGCCCCGGGTGATGGATCACGATTCCCCGATGAGAACGACCACGGTCACTCCGCCGCCGCCCTCACCGGCGCCGCCGCCCCTCAGAGATTTCACCAGGGGGTGCTCGCGCAGGTAGGCGCGCAGCCCTTCCTTCAGCTTTCCCGTCCCCTTGCCGTGAATCACCGTCACCTGGCCCAGCCCGGCCCAGAGAGCATCGTCTAAGAGCTTATCCACCAGCGGGATCGATTCTTCCACGGTTTTACCCCGCACGCTGATCTCGGGCTTGATCTGCAGCTCTTTCTGGACGGTGTAACCGCCCCGCGGCGGCGATACCGGCGGCGGAGGGCTTTTCACCCAGCGCCTGAGCTCACTTTGCGGCAGCTGCACCCGCATCTCCCCCACCTGCACCAGGGCTTGCTCGCCCTCCAGCGAGATAATTTCGCCTTTTTGCTGCAGGCTTTGCACAAAAACAGTTTTTCCGGCAGCCAGCTCGGCGGCGGGCAGCACCGGGGCCTCCCGGAGATGGGAAACGCTTTCCACTTCCCGGCGCAGATCTTGCAGGTTCCGGCGGGCCTCCCCGGCCCGGGCGACGGCGTCACCCCCGCCGCCCTGCCCCTTTAACTGCCGCAGCTCCCTGATGAGGTGATCGCTCGCGGACTTGGCCCGCCGGAGCAGTGTGCGGGCCTCGCTGCGGGCTTCCCCGAGGATCTCTTCCCGCCTGGCCTGCAGCTTCTCCCGTTCTTGCTCCAGTTCATCGCGCAGCGCCGCCGCTTCTTCGCGCTCGCGGGAGGCCGCGCGGCTTTCCCGGTCCAGCTGCTGCTGCTGCCCCACCAGGCTGCTGATCACTTTTTCCACCTCTGCATGGCCCCGTGAAAGATAACCCCTGGCCCCGGAGAGCACCGCCGGCTGCAGGCCCAGCTTCTCGGCGATGGCCAGGGCGTTGCTGCTGCCGGGGATCCCCTGGAGCAGGCGGTAGGTCGGCGCCAGCGTGGCCTCGTCAAATTCCATCGCCGCGTTCTGCATCCCCTCCTGGAGCTGGGCAAAGAGCTTCAGCTCGTTGATATGTGTTGTCGCCACGGTAATACCGCCGCGCTGTGAAAGGTGGGAGAGCATGGCCATGGCCAGGGCGGCCCCTTCGGAGGGGTCCGTTCCCGCCCCCAGCTCATCGAGAAGCGCCAGCGATGCGGCGCCATGTTCTTTTAGAAGAGAGATAATATTTTTCAGGTGCCCTGAAAATGTGCTCAGCGACTGTTCAATGCTCTGCTCATCGCCGATATCCGCGCGGATGGAATCGAATACCGGAAACAGGCTGCGGCGCGATGCCGGGATATGCAGCCCGCTCTGCACCATGGCCGCCAGCAAACCTATCGTTTTCAGCGTAACCGTCTTGCCGCCGGTGTTGGGCCCGGTGATCACCATGACCCGGCATCCCTGATCCATGGTCACCGTCAGCGGCACCGCCGCCTCCCCCAGGAGCGGGTGACGCGCCTCTTCGAGGTACAGCTGCGGGGCTCCCTCCAGCAGCAGCTGCGGCGGCGCCCCGTTCTGCTCCAGGCTGAGCCGCCCGCGGGCCACCACCAGGTCCAACCGCCCGTACAGGGAGCAGTCCTGAAGCAGCCTCTCCGTATTGGCCCCCACCTTGCCGCTGAGCTCCCTCAAGATGCGCTCCACCTCCTGCTCCGCTTCGTGGCGCACACCGGCCAGCTCGTTTTGCAGCTGCACCACCGGCAGCGGTTCGATGAAAAGGGTGGCTCCGCTGGCGGACTGATCGTGGACCACCCCGCCGATATGCCGGCGGTACTCCTGTTTCACCGGCAGCACGTAGCGGCTGCCGCGGATGGTAATGAGCGCTTCCTGCAGCAGCTTTCTCTTTGCCGGATCATGCAGGTAGGAGTCAAGTTTTTCGCGAACTCTTTCCTGCAGGTTCCGCTCCCGGCGCCGCAGCGCCGCCAGGGCCGGTGAAGCGCGGTCGAGGACCTGCCCGTCGGGGTCGATACAGCGGACCAGTTCTCCGGCCAGGCCGCTCAAGCCGTCGAAGGAGGCCGCCAGCCCTTTCAGCAGGGGGTAGAGCCGGGCCTGATCGTCCTTTTCAAAAAGACGCTGCCAGCGGCGCACCCCTTTCAAAAATTGGCTCACCACGGCCAGTTCGCCGCCCCGCAGCGTGCCTCCTTTGGCCGCCCGGCCGGCCAGGGGGGCGATATCTTCGGCCTCATAAATGGAAAAGCCCGCCCGGGAGCAGAGCAGGCGTCCCTCACCGGTCTCGTCAAGGCGCCTCTCCACGACAACCCGGTCCGCGGCAGGCAGCAAATTTTCCGCCGCCCGCCGGCCCATGGGGGTAACGGTCAGCGCAGCCAGCCTCCGCCTGATCTCGTCAAATTCGAGCGCCTCGACCTCGCGGTCAGTGATCACCTTTTTCATCACAGCGGTCTTCTCCTTGAGACATACTCGTTGTCTTTGATATAAAAACGGAGCAGCTTCTCCTTTGCCCGGCTGATCCCGATCCGGGGAGAGCTGAGCACCGCTTCCCGAGCCACCTCGCGCCCGGCGGAGAGCCACAGCGGGGAACGGCGCAGATCATGCTCATCGAGGCTCCGGTCGATGGCCATCGCCTGGCAGAGCTTCCCCGGGCCGTTGGCCAGCTCGACCAGGCTTTTCTTTTTGCCGCGCCGCCTCTGCATCAGCTCCACACCGGCAGCCGGCTCCAGCGCCCGGATCAAAACGGCCTCGCCGGTGCCGGTGGGGGCGGTCACCACATTAAAACAATTATGATTGCCGTAGATAAAATAGATGTACGCCCTTCCGGGCGGCCCGAACATGGCCGCGTTGCGCCCGGTCCGCCCGCGAAAAGCATGGCAGGCGGGATCATTTTGGCTCACGTACGCCTCTGTCTCCACGATTATCCCCGCGGCCAGGCCGGCGTCGCTGCGGCGGCAGAGCAGCTGCCCCAGCAGGGCGCGGGCCACGCTGACGGTATCACCCTCATAGAAGGAGGGTTCCAAGGGCGGCAGCAAAGGAGATCACCCTTTCCGGCGCCGCTTCACCGACAGCGCTTCTTTCAACTGCGCCGGGGGAAGGGTATTTAAAAAGTTTTCCGGCCCCAGCCCGCCGCGCCGGGCGGCGGTAACCCCGTAGACCATATCTGCCAGCGTAGCCGTGGAGTGGGCATCGGTATTCACCGCCAGGCGCACTCCCTTGCGGTGCGCCCTGCCGAGATATTTTTCGGAAAGATCGAGGCGCTGCGGCGAAGAATTGATCTCCAGGGCCGTCCCCGTCTCCGCAGCTTTCTCGATGAGCTTCTTTACATCCACCTGGTACGGACCGCGGCTGCCGATGAGGCGCCCGGTGGGATGCCCGATCAGATCCACCGCCGGGTGCTCCATCGCCCGGCAGATCCGGGCAGTCATCTCCCGGCGCCCCTGCCTGAAATTGCTGTGCACCGAAGCGATGACCAGCTCCAGTGCGCCAAGAAGATCATTGGGCAGATCCAGGGAGCCGTCGCCCAGGATATCCACCTCTATCCCGGTGAAAACAAAGCAGCCCTTCTTTTGGCGCAGCTTTTTGATCTGCTCCATCTGCCGAGCGAGCTGCTCCACCGAAAGACCCCCGGCGATCTTCAGCGAGGGAGAGTGATCGGTAATGGCGATGTAGCGGTAGCCCCGGGCCGTGGCGGCCTCGCGAATCTCTTCAATGGTGGCGCTGCCGTCGCTCCAATCGCTGTGGATATGCAGATCACCCCGGATATGGGCCTGCTCCAGCAATCGCGGCAGCTTCCCGGCGGCGGCAGCGGCGATTTCGCCGCTCCCTTCCCTTAGCTCGGGCGGGACAAACTGCAGCCCCAGGGTGCGGTAAAGATCGCCTTCCGCCGGAAGATCAACCCGGCTCTCTTCCCTGAAGAGAGCGCTGCCCTCCAGCTGAAAGCCCTTCGCCGCAGCGTGCTCCCGCAGCTGCGCCCAGTGCTCCGGCGAACCGGTCAACCGGACCAGGCCGGCCGCATATTCAAAAGGGCTAAAAAGCGTCACCTGCACCGGCATCCCCACCACCGTCTCCAGGTAAAAGCTGTCGCCGGCCTGCCTTAAACTGCTGACTCCGGGCATCTCCAGCAAGAGCTCCCCCAGTGCTTCCGGCGATCCCTCCCCCAGCGACGCCGCCACGATTACTTCAGGGGCGGTTTCCGTACCCCGCCTCACCTTGCCGGCCGGAGAGCTGGAAAGCACCGCGGGCAGCTGATCCAGGTAAGCGCAAACCCGCTCCGCCAGGGGTACAGCGATGCCCCGGTGAAAACCCTCCTTTTCACCCTCCCCTTTCCGAAAAAAATCGAGCACATTTTGCTGCAGCCCCTCGCCCATACCGGGCAGCCCGGCTACCTCGCCGCACCGCGCCGCCCGCTCCAGCTGCTCCAAGTTTTCCAAGTCCAGCTGCTCCACCAGTTTTCCCGCGGTCCTGTGCCCCACGCCGGGGATGGAAAAAAGCACCAGCAGATCCGGGGATACCTGCTCTTCCAGCCGGGCCAAAAAGGCGCTGCGGCCGGTCTTGACCAGCTCTTTGATCTTGGTCGAGAGCACCGGCCCGATCCCGGGGAGCTCTTCCAAGCGCTCCCCGTCAACAAGAGCAGCCAGG
>JAAZIE010000335.1 GCA_012510305.1 Bacillota bacterium
CGCGGCGCTGATGTGTACTTTGCCTTTCAGGGGGGGGAACCCCTGCTGGCGGGGCTCAATTTCTTTAGGGAATTTGTAGAGATAGCGGGCAGGCGGAATCTCCACCGCTCCAGGATCTGCTATTCCATGCAGACCAACGGCATCCTTTTGGATGAGGGCTGGTGCCGTTTTTTGAAAGCCCACCGTTTTCTGGTAGGGCTGTCGCTGGACGGCTATCCCGCCCTGCATGACCGTTACCGCCGGGACAGCGCGGGGGAAGGCACCTTTGGTGCAGTCATGAAAGCAGCGGAGCTGATGCAGCGCCGGGGGGTGGATTTCAACATCTTAAGCGTGGTTACAGCGGCCCTGGCCGGGGAGATCGTGGAGGTCTACCGCTATTTTAAAGAGAAAAATTTCAGATTTATTCAGTTTATCCCTTACCTGGCCCCCCGGGGGGCCGGGGGACCCGATGAGCGGACCCTGTCCAACGAGCTCTACGCCGAATATTTGATCAAGCTGTTCAAGTGCTACTATGAGGATTACAGGCAGGGTAATTATACCAGCATCAGGCAGTTTGACAACTACGTCCAACTGTCCCGGGGAAATCCGGCGGAGCAGTGCGGGATGAACGGCCACTGTTCCGTTCAATTTGTCGTCGAAGGGGATGGAACGGTTTACCCTTGTGATTTTTACTGCACCGATGACTTTGCCCTGGGCAATGTGGGTGAGCACAGTTTCAGGGAGCTGGGCTCCCAGGGCGCCGCTCGCTTTGTGGCCGGTTCACTGGCTGTACCCCGCAAATGCAGAAGCTGTTCCTTTTTCCCCCTTTGCCGTGGCGGCGGCTGCAGGCGCTACCGCACTGCCGGCGATTACTGCGGTGCTTACCGGGAGTTCTTCGCTTACGCCGTTCCTTACTTGAACAAGATGGGTTGACTGGCGGCGGGTGCTGTTCCGGCGGTGACAGGGACCGGGGTTTTCTCCGGCAGGAAAGGGCTTCGATTTAAACGAATTGATTTAGGGGATTACACGGAAGATGAAAGGAGGGTTATCATGGGGATTTACTTTGATTTTGTGGACAAAGTGCGCTTTGAAGGCCCCGGTTCCAAGAACCCTTTTGCATTCAAATTCTATGATCGCGACAGGGCTGTCCTGGGCAAAACGATGCGGGAACATTTGCCCTTTGCCTTGGCCTGGTGGCACAGCCTGGTCAATAGCGGTACCGATATGTTTGGTGCCGCCACAGCGGATAAATCCTTTGGCGCCGTTCCCGGGACCATGGAACACGCCTGCGCCAGGGTGGATGCCGGTTTCGAGTTTATGCAGAAATTGGGGATCGAATATTTTTGTTTTCACGATGTCGATCTGGTCCCGGAAGACGATGACATCAATGTAACCAACGCCAGGTTGGATCGGATCACCGATTATATATCGAAAAAGATGAAGAGCACCGGGATCAAATGCCTCTGGGGTACGGCCAATATGTTCAGCAATCCCCACTTTATGAACGGCGCGGGCTCGACCAATTCGGCTGCGGTCTACTGTTTTGCCGCCGCCCAGGTCAAAAAAGCGCTGGATTGTACCGTCAAGCTGGGCGGACGGGGTTATGTTTTCTGGGGCGGCAGGGAGGGCTACGAAACCCTGCTGAATACGGATATACAATTTGAGCTGGAGAATATCGCCGCCCTGATGAAGATGGCGGTAGTTTATGGCCGCAGTATCGGCTTTACCGGCGATTTCTACATCGAGCCCAAGCCGAAAGAGCCGATGAAACACCAGTACGATTTTGACGCCGCTACCGCTGCTGCTTTTTTACGTTATTACGGCCTGGAAAAGGATTTCAAATTGAATATTGAAGCCAATCACGCCACCCTGGCCGGTCATACCTTCCAGCATGAGCTGCGCATTGCGGCCATTAACGGCATGCTCGGCAGTATTGATGCCAACCAGGGCGATACCCTGCTGGGATGGGATACCGATCATTTTCCCTTTGACGTCTACGAAGCTACGATGTGCCTCTATGAGGTCCTAAAAGCGGGGGGTCTTACCGGAGGATTCAATTTTGACGCCAAGAACCGGCGTCCCTCCTGCACACCGGAGGATCTGTTTCATGGTTTTATCCTCGGTATGGACACCTTTGCCCTGGGCCTGCTGAAGGCGGCAGAAATAATCGAAGACGGCAGGGTCGACACCTTTTTAAAAAAGCGTTACGCCAGCTTTGAAAGCGGCATCGGCGCAAGGATCCGCCGTGGAGAAATCACTCTTGAGGAGTTGGCTGCAGAAGCGGCGAAGCTTAAAGAACCGCCGCCGCCGGGCTCCGGCTGTCAGGAATACCTGGAATCAATTATAAATTCAATTCTATTCCGGTGAGGTGATCAGATGAACTATTATATCGGTATTGATCTGGGCACCTCTTCAGTAAAGCTAATTCTCATGGACTCTTCGGGTAAGATCCGCCGTATTCTTTCCAGGACTTACCCCGCCTCCTATCCCCGGAGCGGCTGGTCCGAACAGAATCCGGAGGACTGGTATGACCGCACCATGAGCGGCCTGCAGGAGTTGTTGGAGGGGGCAGACCGGTCAAGAGTCTGCGGTCTCAGTTTAGGCGGGCAGATGCACGGCCTGGTGGCTTTGGATAAGGATGATCGGGTGATCCGTCCGGCCATTCTCTGGAATGATGGCCGGGCCACAGCGGAGGTGGAGTATCTCAACGATGTTGTCGGTACAGATAAACTCTCCCGGTGGACCGGCAATATCGCTTTTGCCGGGTTTACTGCGCCCAAGCTGCTCTGGATGAAGGAGCAGGAGCCGCAGCGCTTTGCCAGGATTGCCAAGATCATGCTGCCGAAAGATTATCTGGCCTACAGGCTTACCGGGGTACACTGCACCGACCCCACGGATGCCTCGGGCATGCTGCTCTTTGATGTAAAAAACCGGTCCTGGTCCCATGAAATGATCGAGATTTGTGGAATTCGGGAAGAGATGCTGGCCCGGGTTTATGAGAGCTTCGAACCCGTGGGCCGGCTGAAAGAAGAGCCGGCGGGCGCACTGGGCCTGGGCGAGGTGCTCGTAGCCGCCGGTGCCGGTGACAATGCTGCGGCGGCCCTGGGTACCGGCACGGTGAGCGAAGGGCAGTGCAATATTTCCCTGGGCACCTCGGGGACCGTCTTCATTCCCTGTGAACGCTTTATCGTGGACGGGAAGAATGCGCTTCACAGCTTTGCCCATGCAGACGGCAACTACCACCTGATGGGCTGTATCCTGTCGGCTGCTTCCTGCGGGAAATGGTGGTTGGAAGATATTTTAAAAACGGACGACTATGCCGGTGAAACGGCCTCTTTTACCGGCGGCGGCAAGAACGAGGTCTTTTTCTTGCCTTATCTCATGGGAGAGCGTTCTCCCCATAACGATGCCTGCGCCAGGGGTCTTTTTCTGGGCATGAATATGCATACCACCCGCGCCGGGATGACGCAGGCGGTTTACGAAGGCGTCACCTTCGCCCTCCGGGATTCTGTGGAGATAGCCCGGAATATGGGTATTTCCCCCCATCGTTCCCGGCTCTGCGGCGGCGGAGCCCGTTCCGGGGCCTGGCGTCAGATGGCGGCGGATATTCTCAACCTGGAGATGGATCTTCTGGAAACAGAAGAAGGTCCGGCCCTGGGGGCGGCGATGTTGGCGGCGGTGGCTTGCGGCGAATATGGAAGCGTCGAGGAAGCGGCGGCGCAGATTGTGCGGATCAAAGAGACGGTGGCTCCCAACCCGGAAGCGGTGGAGACTTACGAAGCGCGTTATCAATTTTTTAGAGAGCTTTACCCGGCGGTGAAAGAGCTATTTCGCCGGGCGGTGTTCTCTTAATTTCCGGCCGGTGCCGTTGGGTAAATTTAGTATGAAAATATATTTGACAGGCGCCCCTGTTTGGGTTAAAGTAAGGGTGAAAGAAGTTAGGCATGCCTAACAATGTTATGTGAAAGGGGGTCTGGTTATGCCTGGATTTGACGGTTCCGGCCCCGCGGGTGGTGGACCGATGACCGGCCGGGGTCGCGGTTTTTGCGCAGAGCCCCTCGCTGATCGTGAGGGTTCTCCACAAGACTTTGAACGCCGGGGGCTCCGGCGATTTGGCCGGCCGCGCTTGGGATTGGGCTTGGGAAGGAGGCGTGGTCGCGGTCGCGGCCGCGGCCGCAGATGGTGGTAGCATCTTTATTTTAAGCCACTACTTAACCGGGAGGAGGTTGATTTGAATGCCGGGTGGCGATGGTACCGGTCCGCTGGGCCGGGGGCCGCTTACCGGGAGAGGCTTTGGATACTGCTCGGGCTTGGGTTATCAAAGGCCCGGCTATGGCCGTCCTTTTTTCGGGCGCGGATTCCGGGGTTACGGCTCGCCCTGGTCCCGGTTTTACCGCGAAGATGCGGCTGATGAGAGGCTTTCTCTTCAGCGCCAGGCTGACTTTATGAAAAGGCAGCTTCGGGCGATTGAGGAAAGATTAAAAGAGATAGAGAGCCCGGATGTTGACGATTAGGTTCACATGCCGGGTGTCCGGGATCATAGCAGCAACGAAGACGGTGTTGATATGAGTGTTTATCGCTCATTCCGGCACCGTCTTCCTTTGTTCTACCGGATCATGGTATGGGGGGAATAAAATATGAGCACCGGTACTGTTCGCGCGGTCTGCTTATCAGCTGAACGCGGTGTGCCCAAGCTGGATCAGGGTAACGGTTACCTGAAAGAAGACTTTGGTCTGCTGGGAGATGCCCATGCCGGGCCGGGTAAACGGCAGGTGAGTATTTTACTGGAACAGCACCTTGCTGCGGTGGTGGAAAAACTGGGCCGGAAACCCGCCCCGGGCAGTTTTGCGGAAAATCTGTTGGTGAGCGGCTTGCCTGACTCCGACTTGGAGGAGGGCACCTTGCTTCGAGCCGGCGAGGCGGTTGTTGAAATTACTGCAACCGGTAAAGACGCTGCTGAAGAGCACACCTATGCATATGAAGGTTTTAGCCTGTTGGCGGAACGGGGGTTATTTGGCAGGGTCCTAAAAGGCGGATGGGTCAAAATAGATGATCCGGTTGTGGTTGAGCGGGCTAAAGGTTAAACTGCTTTTGGGTAAAGCATAATTTACGGGAAAAGGCCGCTGTTTGGCGCAATTTGCAGGATAGATGCATTTATTGTCGAACCTATCCTCAGAAGGAGGCGGTTTTTAATGCATGCGGCCTTAGGACTGAGGATCAGGGCCTTGCGGCGTCTCAAGAGAATGACTCAACAGGAACTGGCGGAAAGGCTTGGATTCTCTGCGACCATGCTTAGTTATATTGAAAGAGGGCATCGAAAGCCCTCCCCGCAACTGCTCGAGAAAATTGCACAGGAACTGAACGTTGACCGTGAAGAACTATTTATTATCAAGGAGAGCGCCAATGCCCCTTATGCCTCTGGAAGGGCTACCGGTTACTGAGATCGGCCCGGTTACAGTCTGTCCCGCTGTAGCGCTGGCCCCCATGGCCGGCTTCACCGGGCATCCCTGTCGGATCCTGGCTCGCGAGCACGGTTGCGGCCTCGTATTTACGGAGATGATTCACGCGCGGGCACTGCTGCATGGAGGGAAGCACGTTTTTTTTTGACCCATTTTAGTGAAGCGGAGCGGCCCATCGGGCTGCAACTGTTCGGCTCCGAACCGGACCTGCTGGCTGCTGCAGCCCAAAAAGCGGAAGGGCTGGGAGTGGATCTGATAGATCTCAACTTGGGCTGCCCCGCGCCGCGGATTGTGCACAGCGGCGAAGGAGGGGCGCTGCTGAGGCAGCCTGAGCATTGCAGCAAAATTTTCGAAGCGGTGGTGCAGGCAGTGGCCTGCCCGGTAACCATAAAGCTGCGTTTGGGTTGGGATGAAAAGCAGGTTAACGCCGGAGAAATTGCCAGGCGGGCTGAAGACGCCGGAATCGGGGCAGTTACCGTCCACGGCCGCACCGTGGCCCAGGGCTTCAGTGGAAAAGCGGATTGGGGGGCGATCGGCCGGGTTAAGGAAGCTGTGCGCATACCGGTGTTCGGCAACGGCGATGTTACCTCCGCCGGTGACGCTGCGGCCCTGTTGGAGCGCTGCGGTTGTGACGGGGTCATGATCGGACGGGCGGCGCTGGGCAATCCATGGATTTTCAGGCAGATCCGGAGTCAACTGGAGGGGAACAAACCTGAACCACCGCCAAGTTTGCAGGAGAGGCTTGCCGTATACCGGCGCCATTTAGAGCTCTCTATCAGTTACCGGGGTGAAGGCGGCGCCTTACGCGAGATGCGCCGTCAGGCGGCACGCTACCTGCGGGGTTTTCCCGGAGCGGCCGGCGCCAGAAATAGAATTATGGGAGCAGGTTCGGCCGAGCGCTTGTTTAAAGTGATCGGGGAGCTGTCTAATTGTGATATTATTGAACGAGGAGGTGAATAGAGATGTGTCAATCGACCGTGTACCTGGTCGAAGACGGCCGTGAAGAGATGCTCATGGAGGATGTCAGCGTGGTGAAGCCGCAGGGTGAAGAGCTGTTGTTGATCGGTATGTTGGGCGAAAGGAAACAGGTTAAAGCAAGAATAAAAGAGCTTCAGCTCATGGATCACCGCATTTTATTGGAAAGATAAGCCCCCTGCCCTTAACCGGGATCACCATCAGCCGCTCCAGCCGGGAGCGGCTGTTCTGTTTGTTTTGTCTTTCCCGGAAAGCGGCGCAAAATTTCACCGGTGCGATGAGCCCGGATCAAAAAAGTGACAGCTTGTTTTTTTTCGAAAACAGTGGTAGAATATGCTGTAAACATAATTGTGCACAAGGGTGGTCCGGGCTATGCATTTCGAAAAAATCGTGCGCATTGGTGAAAAACTGGTCAGCGTAGATCGAGCCCAACGCCTGCTCGAGCGGGTATTGAAACTGCGGGCCGAGGGGCTCTCCCAGCAGGAGGTGGCGCGGCGTTTTGCCATTGATCGCAGTTTTGTTTCCCGCCTGGAGACGATTGGTGAAGTGCGCAAAGGCAAAAGGGTGGCGGTGGTCGGTTTTCCGGTTGCCAACAGGGGGGAACTGGAGGCAATCTGTCATGATTTGGGGTTGGAATTCACCCTGCTGATGACCAACCGGGAGCGCTGGGGGATGGTCAGCGGGAAAGAGGCGCTGGATTTCTTCAATGAAATTTTGGAGCTGATTACCCGCTTGAGAGATTACGAGATCCTGGTAATGGCCACTTCGGAAAGATGGTACCGCCTGGCCGAGGCTCTTCTGGATTGCCAGATCTTTTTCGTGAGCCTGGGCTCGACTCCGGTTCAGCAGGACTGCCTGGTGGATCCGGTCCGATTCCGGCTGCTGCTTGAGCAGGTGGTGAACGGTTTTGATAGAGAGGAGCGAGATTAAAATGAAACATGTCATGGGCGTAAGCCTGGGTTCTGCCCAAAGGGATCATGGCGTTACGGTGAACCTGGGGGGTGAAGAATGCAAAGTCGAGCGTTTCGGCACCAACGGGGATATGGAAAGAATGATCGAGCTGATCGGGGAATATGATGGTAAAGTAGACGCTTTCGGGCTGGGGGGGATTGATCTTTATATATCCGCGGTCGACAAACGATACGAGCTGCGCGATGCCCGTAAAATCGCCTTGGCGGCAAAGCGGACCCCCATTGTTGACGGATCCGGGTTGAAACATATCCTGGAGCGGCGCATTATCGAGTACCTGGTAGCCCATACCGATATCCTCAAGGGGCGCCGCAAGGTGCTCATGACCTGCGCCATGGATCGACTGGGAATGGCCCAGGCGTTATTCAAGGCCGGTTGCGATGTGACTATAGGCGATCTGCTTTACGTGCTTAATCTGCCGGTACCGCTTAAATCGCTTAAAAGCCTGGCCCGTGTGGCGCACATTCTTGCCCCCATTGTAGTCCGGTTGCCTTTTTCCATGATCTACCCCACGGGGGAGCGGCAGGGGGAGAATAAGCCGCGACAGGTTAAAGACTTTTTGGAAAACGAAATAATCGCCGGAGATTTTCACTTTGTCAGGCAGTATATGCCCCCGGAACTGCCCGGCAAGATCGTCATTACCAACACGGTGACCGAGGAGGATATCAATTACTTGAAAGAGCGCGGGGTGAAGACGCTGATCACCACCACCCCCGAAATGGGCGGCCGTTCTTTTGGGACCAATATTATGGAGGCGCTTCTGATCGCCCTGGCTGGAAGTGACGGGGAACTGCCGGAGGAAGAGTACGGCCGCATGCTGGAGGAACTGAAAATTGTGCCCCGCATCGTTGATTTGCAATAGTGTTGTTGGCGGGAGTGAATTGAAAACCGGTGCCTAACCAGTTTGCTATAATTATTCATTCTTATCCCACCAGCCCGGGCCGGCAGGCCCGGGCTGCCTTTTTTGATCCCCGGTGGTGGTATCGTTTTATCCCGTCAAGGGCGATTGCCTTCAACGCGGCCGGCTCTGCCCTGGGCCGGGCGGAGGGATTCCTGGTTGTTTTAAATTACAGCGCTTTACAGCTGCAGCGCCTGCCCCTGGAGAGACTGTTTAAAAGAACCGTGGGTGCAGGAAAGAAAGCCTCGCGGTTGGGGGCCCGTATTGTTGGGATTGGGCAACCCCTTTTGCACGCCTTGGGCGATTCAACGGCCGCTTTTGCCCGGCAGCTGAAACCCACTGTGACCAGCGGCGCCGGCACCGCTGCTGCAGCAGCTATCGATGGTATGGGCAAGGCGGCGGCGCTAATGGGGATCGACCCCGGCGAAGCGTCAGTTCTGGTGATGGGGGC
>JAAZIE010000336.1 GCA_012510305.1 Bacillota bacterium
GGCCTGAACAGCTTCCCCGGAAAGGGTTGCTCTGAATCACCGCCAAAAAGCCGGTCAATACCACAGCGACCCTTCTTACCCCTAAGCCCGACCATGAACTCCACATTCCGCCCCCTGAAAGCCGCCGCGGTGGCATTGGCCGAGCCGGTAGCCAGCAAAACATTCGCTCCGTCTTCGGCAGCATAGAGCTTGGCATGCAGCCCGGAAGGATCACCCTCCGCCGATGGAATCTCATCGGCCTCTTTCCCCTCCTCCACCGGTTGGGCTGCGTCGCGCATGATGTAAAGGCGGTACCTTGCCGACAGCTTGCGGTACTGCGCCTCGCTGAGGGCATCCAGGCTTTCCTCCCTGGTGATAAGAAAATTTTCCCGCCCCCGGGGCGGCCCTTGAACCAGCCAGTCCGGGGAGATAAAAGGCGAGACCACTGCCAGCCTGCTGCAGTCCGCCTCAAAGATTTTAGGGTAACGATAGCCCTCTATCCCCGAGGGCACAAACGCATATTCAGGGTCAAAATCGGGCGGCGCCTCAAAAATAACCCGCCCCGCTTCTTCGGCCATCAGCTCCACCTGCTCCCCCTGCTCCGGCGCCGGCACCCCCGCGGCCAGCCCGGGCAACGCCCGGACAAAGTCCCTCAGGGGACGGTTTGCCGAATAACCCACCTTGCGATCCTGCAGCTCGCCCTCCAGGCTGAGCACCGTATCCCAGGAGCGATCGAAGGTCAGGTTGCGGGAGAGGCAGAGAAAGCGATAGATCACCGGCTGTCCTTCAGCAGCAAAACGGAGCAGCCAGGTCTTGGGATGAAAAACACCGTCGCCTTCCAGCTGCACCTCCACCACCGCCGGCTCAAGGTAACTATAGAGCAGGGTGTCCGCCCGGGGCACGGTGATCCTGCCCCTCTGGCAGAAAATGATCAGCTTGCCCGCCACCCGCCGCAGAGCCTCGATCACCTCCACCCGGCTGCTCAAATCAAGATCCTTCTCCTGACATTCATAGAATACCATGGCCAGCGGCGCAATCAGCAGCGTCAGCAGATCAAGAGAAAAGGTGGTAGCGAGGGCCCGATCGAGGAGATATCCCGCAGGCGGCTTCAGTTGATCCAAGTAGGTATAACGGAGCTCGGGATCAAGCATGCGCCGGCCCCCTGTTCAAACCGTCGTGAATATCGGCAATGATCCTTTTGGCATTGTTCCAGCGGAAACCGAGCCGGTAGTTCCCCGACGCCCCGCCCCAAGCCGCCAGAGCCTTGGGGTTTTCCAGCTTGGCCCGGGCGCCTTTCAAAAACCGTTCCCTGTTCCGGATAAGTGACTGCGCCTGAACATTATCCACCATGGCAGCAAAACTCCCCTCTTCAAACACCCGGCGGAGCCAGCTGTTGACAAAATCCACGGTCAGCCGCGGGACGGACTGAAACAGAAACTCCAGGGCCCAGAATTCATCCCGCCGCTCATACCACCGCTCCAATTCCGCCCGCCTGGCCTGCATGGAAGCAGCCCATTCGCCCAGCTGAGCTTCGTACCGCTCAACTAGATCCTGCCGCTCCGATTTGCGGGCCAGCATCAGGTTGTAAAGTATCGCCGCTCCATAAAAAACCTTGGAGAAATTCCTGGCGTGGGCAACCGCCTTCTGCAGCAAAAAAGGCAGGCTGCTGATCAGCGGCTGCTCCCAGAGATAAGCGCTGTTCTCAAGGGCGGCTGCCGAGAGAAAATGGGAAAGCAGGCTCTCAGGATGCTCCGTCAGCACCCGTTCCCGGAGATAGATCGCCTCATCCCCGGTCAAAGCCAACTCGGCATATTTCAGCAGCTTCTCCGGCGGGCCGGGCAGGTTGGGATCCCAATTCTCCCTCAACATAGTGGTGGGCTCATTGTCATCAGTTTTCAGAAGATCCCTTTTCTTGCGATAATATTGCTCCAGGTGGCGGTGATATTCCGACTGCGTCCCGGGGAAGAGCCGGATTTTCCAGGAATAAAGACCTGCCCAGTACGTCGAGCTTGCCAGGCGCCGCAGCTTTTCCAGCGCCTCCTTGCCGATGACCCCCTCGGTATCTTCAGACCTGAGAAGAGCCCTGATCAATTTAATTTCATCGGCCCTGGCCCGCCGCTCCATCTCGGCCCCGGAGAAACGCTTCTTTTCCAGCTCCATGTAGATCCAGGGGATAAAGAGCATGTAGCGTGCCCGGGTCTGGATGGTGCTGGTGCCGGGGAAGAAATATTCGGAGAAGGCATCCCGGATTGTCCCCACACCCAGCTCATCCAGGGTCTCCTGCTCCTGGAACATTTTGACCACATCGATCATCCGCCGCCGGTCATCCTCTGCAAAATCAACCCAACCGAAATGAGAAGGCATTTTCCAACTCCCTTGATTTATCCCGAAATAAATATATCGCAGTGAATGTTCACACCATCACATCCTTCATCAAACCAGCCAGGCTTCCCAAGGTTCAAGACTTTGGTCCACAACTCGTATCCATTCCGGATATCATTTGTTTTTCCATCTATGACGTTCACCAGGTTAACCCCCAAAACATTGCACACCTTTTACTCGTTGCAGGGTTTTGTAAAACGGCACCGGGGAAAATTCTCGCACCCCCAAAATTTACCGTACTTACCGTCCCTTAACACCATTCTATTTCCGCAACGCGGACAAATTTGTCCTTCTCTTTGGGATTTATCGATAATCTCCTCAGAAAGCTGTTTACCGCGTGCTTTGCTTAAAAAATCTACAAGTTTGTCCCTGTCCCAGAGCTCTATACTGTTTGATCTGGCCAGCTTTTCAGCATTTGATGTAAAGTAACTATTTGATATGACCATTCCCTTGTCGGCATGATAATAATTTATTGCACCCACAACCTGTTGTATTGCTGCAACGCCAACATTTTGCTTCCATCGTTTCGCCTGGACAACTATCCTCTCCTCTTCTTTCTCCAGAATCAGGTCTGCTCCATAATCACCAGTTTTTGCAGTCATCTTTGCTCTGTAACCAAGCCTTTTAAAATGTTCCATCAGCAATTCTTCAAAGACCGTACCGCTCATTTCATCAATTAAGCCTATACCGCTTTCCATCAATTTTTTTTTGTGTCTGCGAAAAAAATAAAACGCAGATCCCAGGATCAAGATAGCGATAAGACCTATAACTACAACAGGCACAGTCAGGTTGCCAAATTTAAACCATAGATATAAAAAAACAAGCAAAATAACGCTTGGGGCCAAGTCTACCAGTATATCTAGCAGTCCGCCTTTCTTTCGCCTTCTACGACCCAAACCGTCGCCCCCAATCTAAAAATAGTTGGTAAGCCACAAAATAGAGAATACACCAGTGTTTGTTGTATTTACTTCCACAACAATTTAAATCAATACATTATTTCATCATCATTCGGATAATACCCTCCTTCTGTTTTGATCCGGCCATAGGAACATCCCCTTTCCAGGTGCCTGTAAAAGAGCTAGAAGTCCCATTCTGCCCTTCGTAAGTAAGCGCAAAAGATACCTACTACTGTGCAAATATGTGCGGGAAAAACACAACTGGAAAGTATCCCAGGATATGCTGTCACTGCTTCAACACCCGGACCTGCAGTCAGTAAATGAGCATCATAATTCATTGAAAGAAGCCCTGGCATACTGCAAGAAAACATGGACCAGAATAACTGGAAAGCAAGGTGAAACACGACAACCCGCCGCCGGCCGGCCGCCGGGCAGTGAATCTCGCCGCCCAAAACGCGGTCTACAGGGCAGGGTAAAAGGTACCGCTGAAGAGCGCCCCTGCTGCTTTATCATCGGCGATAATCAGGAATCCTATTTCTGCTTAAAAGCAAACCTCCCGCCGGGCATAGAAGACGGGCACGTAGTGATTTTTGACGCGATACCCTCCTTTGACCGGAAGAAAAATATCCCTTCATGGAAAGCGGCAAACATTGAGATAGCAACATGACCCAAACACAGGTTTAAAGTTCGCTGAAAATGAAAGGATGGCTTATAGTGAAAGAGGTGGACTGTACCCCCTTTGGACAGTAGAAACACATGATAAACTGAACATCAGAAAAGGGTAAAGGAAATGGCAAAGCAGTATAGTGCAGAATTTAAGATGGATGCTGTACGGAGGATCGAGAGGACAGGTGAGGCGGTGTCAAAGGTAGCTGCTGACCTGGGTGTTAATGAGAACACAATGTATGGTTGGGTTAAGCGATACCGGGATAAATCAGTGGTTCTCTTTCCTGGTAGCAGGAGGCTAAGTCCTGAGGACGAGCGAGTAAGGAAGCTTGAGCGGGAAAATCGAGATTTGCGCGAGGAGAACGAGATACTAAAAAAAGCGGCGGCCTACTTCGCGAAGAACCAGAAGTAAAAAGGTTCGAATTTATCCAGGCCAACCGTCACAAATACCGGGTAGCGAAGCTGTGCATGGTTCTATAGGTATCAAGAAGCGGTTTCTATGCATGGGATAAACGACCGCAAAGCAATAGGGAAAAAGAAAACGAGGCTATTATGAAGCAGATTAAAGAGATACATAAAAAAAGCGGTCGGACCTACGGCAGCAGGAAAATAACAGCAAAGCTGCGCCGCAATGGGAAAACTGTTAACCACAAGCGTATTGAGCGGCTCATGAGAGAGGCTGGCATACGCTCAAAAGTAGCACGGAAGTTTAAAGCCACGACTAACTCTAGACACAGCCTACCCGTTGCCGAGAATATCCTTAACCGCGAGTTCAACGCTGATTATCAATCCTTCCCGTAATGCATTACGAAAAGCAACACAAAATAATATTTTGATCAACAGGAGGAGGGTTTAAAGACAATTCTAACATCGTCATATCCATTCCTTTTAAACTAAGAGGTTTAATTTCGATTATGCTTCGCTTTTGGGCGGGGCTTGGGCAATATTTCATGGGCCATGCGCCCTATTTTACCAGACACTTTGGCAATATAGTCTAAAGAAAGACCTGCAGGTATAATACTATCGTCTTTAAGATATCGTGAAACATATGTTTCACTGGTCCCCTTAAGGCCGAGCTGGCTTGTGACGATATAAGCTACCGCTTCAGCTTCAATTTCCATAACACTTTTCTCCAAGTTATAACGACTGGGCCACCATCTATCACGATCACTGCCCAAATGTCCCAGAAAAATATGGGCAAGCTCATGGCATAAAGCTCCAAATTTGCTAGGCTCATCAAGGCCATCATGCACCACTATACGCTTCTTCCAAACATTATCTTGGACAATGGTTGCAAAACCGCTATGTGTTGATGATAAGGGTTTAAAATTTACCCGAATTTTATACTGATTGGTGTTTTCCAATATTCTTTTTAGATAAACAGAGCGCCAATCACCCAAGAAGTGAGAAAACTTCAATAATTCTTCAGGAGGATCATCACCTTCAGTCTGGTCCAAATCGTACACTAGCATAACCGGATGCATTGGAGCTAAAATTAGCATTGGTCGAGCGTCTTCTTTTAGCCTACGGTTAAATTTAAGCTTCCAGTCATTTGCTGTCGCAAAAAAACCGCAACTTGGATTTTGAATACGAACAAGCATGTTGTTATAGGGCGCATAATCACGGAATTTACCCATAAATTCTACCATTTCCTGAAACGCGGGAGAATAATGATATTGCTTGCTTTGACGTACCAGTTCATCGACTGTAGAAATTACATACCGATCTGTTTCGTTTTCACCAAGGAGCGCTTCATCTATGCTGCCATCCTCGATAATTGAACACAGATATTCCCTAAAAAGGTTTGTATGGCCTTTTTCTTTGGATAGCTCTATAATGGTCATTTTAAAATCCCATTGTGCTTTCGGACCAAACCGCTTCTTCACCTCTGCAAGGAGCTCACCCGGTGAAGGGGAATATCTATTTTCATATAAATACTGTTTTAAAAACTTCTTCATACAGTTTTTTAGATCTGGTGAACTGAATGATCCTCCATCCATTTTTACACCCCCAAACAATACACGTTTTCATCAAAACCGTGAAAAATAATCATACTTTCGATATTCAAGTATTTCCCTCACATGAGCCGCTAGAGTAACAGCGGGATAGTCGTAGAGATTTTGATCTAAATACATGGTATTGCTACTTTCATCATAGTGGAAAAACTTTCCCTTACATAAATAATGTACGGGGTTCTTTTTTGCCAAGTTAATAAAATGGTTTAAGCCCCAACTTTCCCAGCCCTTATTTGATTTATCTGTTAAATCTTTTTGATGCAATTTATCCTCTTTATAGAATGACATAAACCTTTTACCGATACTTGACAGAGTGACTGAAGACAAGATGCCACCTTCGTCGCTGAGAAATGCACTGATAACCGGAATCTTATAGGATTTAACCATCGGTGTTTTTTCTAAGAAGCGTAAAAATTCTTCTGCCGAAGTACCTATCCACGATTTTTCGTTAGGTTCTAGCTCCCCTAATTCGTGTATAAAACGGAGCCAACCTAATTTAAGGTGTTCTTTGTAAGACACCCCTGACGCCCGATATAACTCTACCCTAGAGGGTCTACGCCCCGACTCTCTTTTCAACTGATAATATGCATCATGTAAGGGATGCTGCTGAAACTGACCTTCCGAATTAGAAATATCAGGAACGGATAGACTCTCTGAAGTTTCAAACAAACTTGCAATATGGTTCATGTGTAGTGAGCTAAAAGCTAGCTTTCTTTTGACTTGGTTTACAATCACCGGTACAACATAGAAATCGCCAGATAGCGCCTCTACTTCTTCAGGTATTAAATTATTTGATAATAGCTCTTGCGCATGCGAATAGAGCGCACTTAAATCCCTGCCACCATGTTTTGCCATGGCATGACAGTTTGGGCATAAGCATAATATGTTAAAGGGGCGATCCACCCACCATTCTCGTCCTCTGTTTTCAACAATGCGCAACACTTCAAAGTAATTTCTCCCATTGGCAAGCTTCAGTTCAACATGACAACTTTGACATATACCACGATATTGTTGACGTAAAAATTCTCTAGGATCCATAGCAGCTGTATCAACCAATTTATTATTTACATGCAAGCCTTGCTTTTTTTCTTTTTCCAAGCGTTTCTTTAATCTTTTTTTAAGAACTTCTGGTCCTTTTCTAAGGGAGTCAATGAGCTTTTCACCACCGATGTTGCTACGAATTTTTGCTTCGGTCTCTGGATCAAGAGCTGTTCTCCAACCACTCTTTTCAGAGCTAGCTGCAGTTTCACCTTTGGCTTTTTTAAATCCTGATTTAACGCGATCAGCAACATCTTCGATGCCAACGCCAGGCACTTTTTTATCCTCTTCCTGAGCTAAACTACTTTGTTCTCGATCATCAGTTTTCTGCTTCCTGTAATCTTTTATTTCATCACTAGTTTTACCAGTCTTAATCGCTGGTGCGACCGCAAAAGATACAGCATTTATTTCCTGAAGCGCGAGCCTTATCGAAGGTAAGGCATCTAAAGAATAAAGCAAAAAGGCCGCTGTTGTTTCAGGCGTATCTTCATAACGCATGTAAAACTGCTTTTTCCTCCGGTCATAGTACGGAAGCGGCAACTCGTAGCTAAGCACACCGGTAGAATGCTGATATACCTGAACTAATTTTTTTGCCTTACTAACTCTTTGAATGAGCAAACTAAAATCTTTGAACTCCCCAAGCTTCATTACCAAACGCGACGCCTCATCCTCTTCTATGTACTCCGAATAC
>JAAZIE010000337.1 GCA_012510305.1 Bacillota bacterium
CTCCGGGCCTGGAGAGGCAGGTGTGTGTTCACCGCTTTCTTGATGTTCAGCGTTCCCAGCAGCCCCAGGGCCGGGATAATCAGGCCGCCCGGTAAAAAACCGGGCTTGTTTTCAAGCCACATCTCCGAGGTGAAGAAATCCTCCATCATCTGCTCGTACTGCTCCCGCATGGCCTTGCCCTGCCCGCGGCTTCTCTCGTAAACGCTGCCGTCAAGATCAAGAATCTTCATCAAACGGCTCCTCCTCTTCCTGAAATTTATTCCTCCACCGCCGGGTTCTATTGTTGTCCGGCGCGGTAAAGGCTGCCCCGGCCCCTGCCGGGGCCCGGTTGTGCACCGGTTGAGCGGCGGTAGATCCGGGAATATAATGCAACTGTTCTAATTTTACCCCAAATGAGCGGCCAAGTGAATCTTTTAAATAGCCTGATAACTTTAAAGCAGCAAGTATCTGTGCTCTTCTCCGCCGGAATACCGGCTTGCCCCTGTGCAAGGATAATTTTGTTTTGCCGGAAGTGATGGAGAGAGGCGGCCCTTTGTGTCAAAGTGCGGCTTTGCTGCTTACAATATAGCGGGGCGTAAATATTGCAAGCATGATTGCCCCCGGGCAATGGAGATATCTTTTCAAAGGAGGTGAAAGAGCTTGGTAACAATAATCAAGGATTATATCCCCCGCGGCCGGCGCAACCGCCCGGGCTACAAGCTCACTCCCCGCTATGTGACCATACACGATACCGCCAACACCAGTGCCGGGGCCAATGCCAAAGCCCACGCCGGCTACCTGAAAGGCAGCGTTGCCGCGGGCATCCCGGCCAGCTGGCATTTTACGGTGGACGATACCGTCATCGTGCAGCATTTGCCGCTGGACGAAAACGGGTGGCATGCCGGTGACGGCAGCAGCGGCACGGGCAACCGGAAAAGTATCGGCATTGAAATATGCGAAAACAAAGACGGCGTTCGCGCGAAAGCAGAGAAGAACGCCGCCTGGCTGACCGCAAAACTGCTCCGTGATTTTTCTCTGGGACTGGATCAGGTGAAACAGCATCATTACTGGAGCGGTAAAAATTGCCCCCGGGTGCTTCGCGGCAGGGCGGGCGGGTGGAGCTCATTTCTGGAAGCGGTCCGCCTGAACCTGGAGCCTGCCGGGACCACGCCCATCGCCGGCAAGGCAAAAGCGACCGTGGAGCAGGCGCAGGAATGGGCCCGGAAAAGAAAAGCCCATGCCCGTTTTGTCGAGATCGCCCCGGCATACTGGCTTTACGGTACCACTACGGGCCTGCGCCCGGAGGTGCTCTATGCCCAGAGCGCCAAGGAAACCGCTTTTGGCCGCTACGGCGGCGCCGTCAAGCCGGCCCAGAATAACTGGGCCGGGATCAAGATAAAAAACCCCAAGGGCGACAGCAGCGCTGATTTTGAGTCCTTTTCCACGCCGCAGGAAGGGGTCCGCGCCCATTTCAACCACATTTGCGCCTACACCGGGCTCAAGCCGGTGGGCCAGCCTCACGGCCGCTATCATGTGGTGATGGGGCTGTCCTGGGCCGGCCGGGTTAAGTATGTGGAGCAACTGGGCGGCAAATGGGCTGTGAGCATGGATTACGGGATCAGCATTGTGCGGGACTACCTGGTCGATCTGCTGGCCACGCCTCCCCCTGCAGTGAAACCGCCCCCGCCGCCTCCGCCCCCGCCCGAACCGC
>JAAZIE010000338.1 GCA_012510305.1 Bacillota bacterium
GCGAATAATAGAGCAGTAGACAGCAGGAGAGAGACCGATGTTTAGCAATCTGGCTGAAAAGCTTCAAAATACGATGCGCAGGCTGCGCGGCAAGGGCAAGCTGACAGAAAAGGATGTTGACCTGGCCCTGCGGGAGATCCGCCTGGCCCTGCTGGAGGCCGATGTAAACTTTAAAGTGGTCAAGGACTTTGTCGGCGGGATCCGGGAGCGGGCGGTAGGCGAAGAGGTTAGAAAAAGCCTGACACCGGGGCAGCAGGTTGTAAAGATTGTTCATGATGAGCTGGCCGCACTGATGGGACGCGAGCAGAGCAAGCTCCGCCTGGCGGGCTCACCGGCCGTGGTTATGCTGGTGGGGCTGCAGGGCTCCGGCAAGACTACCACGGCGGTAAAACTGGCCGTTAACTTGAGCCGCGGCGGGCGCAGGCCGCTCCTGGCGGCGGCGGATACCTATCGCCCCGGGGCCGCCGAGCAGCTGAAAGTGCTCAGTGAAACCGCAGCCGTCCCCTGCTATGCCCAGGAGGGGGCAAAGCCGGTGCAGATCTGCCGTGAGGCGGTGCGCCTGGCCGCGCGCGAAGGCTACGATCCGGTGATCCTCGATACAGCCGGGCGCCTTCATATTGACGACGCCATGATGGAAGAGTTAAAGGAGATTAAGCGGCAGTTGAAGCCGGCCGAGCTGCTCCTGGTAACCGATGCCATGACCGGCCAGGATGCAGTCAATGCGGCTTCTTCTTTTCATGAGACCCTGGGACTCACCGGGGTGGTTCTGACCAAGCTGGACGGGGATACCCGCGGGGGGGCGGCCCTCTCGGTGCGGGCGGTGACCGGATGCCCGATTAAATTTGCCGGGGTGGGAGAAAAGATCGATGCCCTGGAACCGTTTCACCCGGAGCGGATGGCTTCGCGGATCCTGGGGATGGGCGATCTGCTCACCCTCATCGAGAAAGCTGAAGCGGGGCTGGATGAGCAGAAAGCGCGGGAGCTGGAACAGAAACTGCGGCGCCAGGAATTCACGTTTGAGGATTTCCGGGAGCAGTTGCAGCAGTTCAGGCAGCTGGGATCGATGGAAGAGATCATGGCGATGCTTCCGGCGGCCCAGGTGCCCAAAGATCTGCGCCGCCTCAAGGTGGATGAAAAGCAATTTAAGCGCATCGATGCGGTGATTACCTCGATGACACCGGAGGAGCGAAACAACCCTGCGCTGATCAACCGCAGCCGGCGGCTCCGGATTGCCGGCGGCAGCGGCACCACCGTTCAGGACGTGAACCGGCTGCTCACCCAGTTTTCACAGATGCAAAAGCTGTTCAAGCAGATGGGCGCCATGGAGAAAAAAGGGTTCAAGGGTATGGGTAAGAAAAAAGGGGGATTCCCCTTTTTATAGATAGTAGCAAATAGAGTTTTCCAGTAGCGGAGGTGAACAAAATGGCAGTACGAATCAGGCTCAAGAGAATGGGTGCGCGGAAAAAGCCTTTTTACCGGATCGTGGTGGCTGATTCCCGATTTCCCAGGGACGGCAGGTTTATCGAAGAGATCGGTTATTACAACCCTACTAC
>JAAZIE010000339.1 GCA_012510305.1 Bacillota bacterium
ACGCTGTGCTGGGTGGGCTTCGTCTTTAGCTCCCCGGAGGCGGGGAGATAGGGCACCAGGGTGACATGAATAAAGATCACGTTTTCCCATCCCAGATCGTAGCGCAGCTGGCGAATCGCCTCCAGAAAAGGGAGGCTTTCGATATCGCCAACGGTTCCCCCGATCTCGTTGATCACCACGTCGGCGGTGCTGTCCCGGGCGATGAGCTGCACGCGCCTTTTGATCTCATCGGTAATATGGGGGATCACCTGGACGGTTTGCCCCCGGTAGAGCCCTTTTCGTTCGCTCTCGATCACCGACCAGTAGATCTTGCCGGTGGTAATATTGTTTTCTTTGGTTAAATTCTGATCAATAAATCTCTCATAATGGCCCAGGTCCAGGTCGGTTTCCGCTCCGTCCTCGGTGACAAATATCTCGCCGTGCTGGTGCGGGCCCATCGTCCCCGGATCGTAGTTGATGTAGGGATCAAATTTTTGAATGGTCAGCTGCAACCCCCGCGCTTTTAGAAGGCGGCCCAAAGAGGCAGCAGTGATCCCCTTCCCCAGTGATGAAACAACCCCGCCGGTGATAAAAATGTACTTGGTCATCTAGATCCTCCGTTGAGAGAACTTGCCGCTCAGGTTTAATATTGTAAAGTCGCTCTCAAATTGGATTCTACATCACTCTCTGTATCCCTTCCGCAAAGTGAAGCCGATCGCTTTCCTCTCCGGAAGAGTTTTACGGCGACGGAGGAAAAGACACCGGGAGATGGAGCGGCACCGCCCTCAGGGCCGCAGGCGGTTGCGCAGTAAAAGGGTGTACTCGCGGAGCAGTCGTGATAAAGCGGCCATCTCGATTTTGGCTTCCCTCCAGGCCAGGCCCAACCTGATCCTGGAGCGATGCAGGTTAAAAGCAGCCCCTTCAAACAGGTTGCCGGCCGCCTTCTCCAGAAAAGAGATCTCGCCGCGCAGCAGCCCGGGGAGGGCCCTGCTTTCACCGCGCAGCTGCCGCCAGCCCCGCTGCAGGTTCTGTGGCGCCTCTCTCCACAAGGTCCTCGCCGCATCCAGGCTCCTTCCGCCCAATCGGCGGATGCCGGGGCCGAGTTTGCGGAACAGCCGGGGCAGGTTGGCCCCCTCCCGGCGCAGCTTCCGCCAGCCGTCTTTTAAGTTAAAGGGTGCCGCCCGGCGAACAGTTCTCAAGAGCTGCGGCAGGTTGCGCCAGAAAACCCGGCTTTTGCGGCGCAGCGCCACGGCCTTGTCCGGAAGCTCGCTCCACCAGAGATAAATATTCCCCAGGGCGTCGGGGCTGTTCAAAAAATAGAAGCCCACCGCCGCTCCCGTGGAGACGAGCAGCAGGCTGAGGATGGTCCCCGAAAAGGCCTTCATGATGCCGTACTGGGAGCGCTGCGCCGGAGCCGCTTCCGGGGTCTCCCCGGGCGCGATTTTTTTCCCTTCTAAAATGGCCGGGCCGTAAAAATAATATGATACCACATCGCCGAAACGGGCCGCCCCCCGCTCCGCCGCCTCCTTGGTGTTGG
>JAAZIE010000340.1 GCA_012510305.1 Bacillota bacterium
CGGGCAATATACTGATCAATATCCCCGGGGTCGATGAACCCGCAGTGCTCGAGGACAATCTTCTGCTCGTGGACACCGCGCGGAAAATCGCTGAAAGTAGGGAAAACATCGTTTGTTTCCAGCGCCACCAGGGCAAACTCGTAACAGGGATCGTCATTTACCAGAAAATCTTTCACCAACCGCTCCACCAGGTCTTCGTCAAGATAACCGTAGCAGAGCGATGGAAAGCCGGGCTTGGAGATGATCGCCAACGGCTCGGCGTAGCAATGGCCCATGCAGCCCACATCGATAACCCGGGCTTCCACAGCCTCCTCCTCAATAAACCGGGTAAAGGCCTCCTTGACCGGACCGGCACCGGCGGCGATGCCGCAGGTGGCGGTGCCCACCCGGACAACAGGCTGTTGGTAAAGGGCTTCCTCGCGGGAGACGGCGTTCTCCTTGAGCCGGCGATAGCGTTCCTCTGTGGGGTTGGGTTCAGTCATGCGCATCACCCCGTTTTTCCTCCTGATCCGCTGCTCCTTTATCTGTACCGGTGGAAGGATGGATCTCCTTCCCGGAAGCAATTAAGATTCCGTCCACCCGGGTGGGGGTAACCCGTCCCTCAACTTCTTCATCGATTACCACCACCGGGGCCATGGTGCAGCATCCGACGCAGGCGACCCGCTCAAGGCTGAATTCGCGGTCGGGCGTGGTCTCATTTTCTCCTATTCCCAGGCGCCTTTCAAAACAATCCAGGGCGATATCTCCGCCGACCATGTAGCAGGCGGTCCCCATGCATACCCGGATCTGGTGCTTGCCCGGCGGATGGAGGCGAAATTGGTTGTAGAAAGTGGCCAGCCCGTAAACATCGACCGCCGGCACGGCCAGTGCGGCGGCAATTAGCTCCATAGCGAGGGCCGGCAGATAGCCCAATTTTTCCTGCACCTCCAACAAAAGAGGGATCAGGCTTTCCCGGGCCCGTTCAAAATTGCGCAAAGCGGCAGCCACGCTGGTACGAATCAGTTCTTCTTCACCTTCGACGAGCGGCAATATGACACCCCATTTCCCTTGAATCCCGTTGGTTATGGAACATTCTTAATTGATTATAACGAACTTCCCCGTTAATGTGAAGACTTATCTTTATATTGTTAAATGTTTTGATTAAATAAACAGAAGCTAGCCTTGTTCCCGGGCGATGAGCCCGGCGAGGCTGGAGGCTTTGTCCCACAGCTCTTCTTCGGAAAGGGGGGCTTCGAGCATGATCCGGATCAGCGGTTCGGTTCCCGAGGCGCGGACGAGAATTCTCCCGCGGGGCCCCAGCTCACCGCGCAGGTTTTTCAACGCGGCGGCGATTGCCGGGTTTTCTTCCCAGCGCCCCGGAACGTTTACAGGCAGGTTGTAGAGAACCTGGGGCAGGCGCTTCAACCGCCCCGCCATCAGGGAAAGAGGCAGCCCGCCGTCGATCATCGTGGCGAGCAGCTGCAGCGCGGTGAGCAATCCGTCGCCGGTGGTGATGTAATCGGAAAAGATAACATGCCCCGACTGTTCGCCGCCGAGGTTGTATCCGCCTTCAAGCATCTTTTCCAAAACATAGCGATCCCCCACGGCGGTGCGGACCAGTTTAAAACCGTGCTCCTCCGCCAGGAGATCGAGCGCACCGTTGCTCATCACCGTGGCCACCAGGGTATTTTTCCTAAGGGTACCCCGCCGGGCCATATCGATGGCACAGATGGACATGATCGCATCTCCGTCAACCACGGCGCCCTGCTCGTCCACCGCCACGAGGCGATCGGCATCGCCGTCAAAAGCCAGCCCGGCATCGGCGCCGAGGCGAACCACCGCTGCCTGCAAGTCTGCGGTGTCGGTGGCGCCGCAGTTAACGTTGATCAGGGCTCCGTCAGGCTCACCGTGCAGTATCTCCACCTTTGCACCCAAGTTACGCAGCAGCTCTCCGGCAAAGAGAGAGGCGGCCCCATGACCGCAATCCACCGCCAACCGCATTCCCTCCAGAGAGGAAGAGTATTTTTTCAAATATTCCAAATACCTTTGCCCGGCCCCGCGATCATGAATAACCCGGCCGATGGCGGCGCCCTCGGGCCGCGGCAGCTTTTCCCGGGACCGGTCGCAGTCAAAATATATCGTTTCAATCTGCTTTTCCACCCGGGGGGATAATTTTAACCCCCGGTGATCGAATATCTTCAAACCGTTGTCTTCAATGGGGTTGTGAGAAGCAGAGATCATCACTCCGGCGGTGGCCTGAAGCGAGCGGGCCAGGTAAGCCACGCCCGGGGTGGGGATTATGCCCAGCAGGCGCACCGAAACACCGGCTGAGGTGATCCCGGCAGCCAGCGAGCCCTCGAGCATCCCCCCGGAAAGCCGCGTGTCCCGGCCGATGAGAACCTGGGGGCGACTTTCCTTTTTTCTCAACAGAGAAGCGATGATACGGCCGATCCGAAAAACAAGCTCCGGGGTAAGATCGCGGTTGGCCACCCCGCGAATGCCGTCAGTGCCGAATAACCTGTTCAAGCAGTTTGCCTCCTTCGTGATCCCCGGTCCACCTACCAGCCCCCACGTTAACCTGCAAGAGGGCAAACGCTGTTATTCCTGAAGATTATCGCTTTCGTTTTTCTCTTTAACAAGATGGACCGCCACCGTTACTTTGGGCGGGGAGATGACCACCCCGGTAACCTCTTTGCCGCTGCTGTCCAGCAGCTGCGGCACCGCTTCCACTTCAAAATAGTCCTTCCGATCTTTCAGATCCACATAAACCACAACCCGGGCCACTTTGCTGAGCAGGGAGTTTACCGCTTCCAGCTTAACCTGCTCCGGACGGCATAGATGCTGCCGCCGGCTTATACCTGCAGCAGGCCGGCCCTGGAACAGCACCTCCACGGGAAAGCGTTTTATCTTCAGCTTTTCAATGTGTACCTCGACCTGCTGCGGCGCCAGCGAAACCAGGGCCAGCCCATGCGGCGCTTTCCCCCTGACCCGGACCTGGCGCGTGCCGGCCTTGACCCCGGTAAGATCCAGGTAAGCCTCCAGTTCACTTTCCTCAAGCTCGTCAAAAGCATCGGGGAGTCCCTCCAGGGTCATATCCACGGTCGGCGGCATCTTTGATACCGTCAGATCCGGGTCCAGGTTTTCATAACTCAAAGGGATCTCTTGAATAATCTTGCGGACCATGGTAGCCCGGGTAATATCATCACCGGTCACAAAAAGCCACAGGACTATGGCCGAAAATACGGCGATCAGCAAGTACAAATGGTTGCGCAGAAATTTTCCCACGTCTATTTGCTATTCCTCCAGGGCCAGAAGTTCAGGTTAAGGCCTTCGCTGCGCTCGGTAACACAGAGCTCGGTAAGCTTACCCCGCAGCTCCTCGCCTTCGAGATACTGGGTCAGAACACCGCCGTGGGCCAGGGAAACGGCACCGGTTTCATCGGAGATGATCAGGGCCACCGCATCGGATTGTTCAGTGATCCCGATCCCGGCGCGGTGCCTTGCGCCCAGCTCTTTATCCAAAAGGGGATCATCGGTAAAAGGAAGATAGCAACCGGCAGCGACAACCTGGTTGCCGCGAATGATCACCGCCCCGTCATGGAGCGGGCTGCGTGGAAAAAAAATATTGATGAGCAGTTCGGCCGAAATTAGCCCATCAATCACGATTCCGGTTTCCACCCAGTCATTCAAACCTGTTTCCTGTTCAATAACGATGAGCGCCCCGATACGTTTTTTCACCAGCGCAGGGACGGCTTTCATCAGCTCTTCCAAAAAGTAATCGAATTTTTGGTAGTCCCAGCTCCGAAAGGGGCGTTGAAATATTTTACCCCTGCCCAGCTGCTCCAGGGCGCGCCGCAGCTCCGGCTGGAAGACGATGGGGATGGCGATCAGCCCCACCGTCATCACCTTTTCAAGGATCCAGTTCAGCGTCTTCAGCCCGATCTTGTCGCTGACGATCATGGCCAGCAGCAGGATGAAGAGGCCCTTGACCAGCTGTTCAGCTCTCGTGCCGCGGATGAGCATGATCAGCTTGTAAATAACATAGCTCACAATAATAAGGTCAATAATGTCGAGGTAGCCGATGTTTAACTGGAGTATAGCCGTAACTATGCGATCCCAAATCACTTTTCGGTTGCTCCCTCTTCCGGCGGCAGTTTACGTAAGGTTATTCCATTGCTATTTCGCCCTGTCTCCGGTAAAACCCTTTAACTATATTATAGGAAATATCAAGACCTGATGAAAGGGTCTTGGGCCCAAAATTCCCGGTTCAGCTTTGCCAGCAAACCGCTCATGCCCAGCAACCCCACCAGGTTGGGCAGGACCATGAGCGCGTTCAGCGAGTCGGCCACCGCCCAGACCGGGCGGAGCCCGCCCAGGGCTCCGATGACAATACCGGCAGTCCAGAGCAGGCGATAGAAAAAACGACCCCCCCGGAAGATAAACTCAAAGCACTGCTCGCCGTAATAAGACCAGGAAAGGAGGGTCGAAAAAGCAAATAGAACCAGCGCCGTGCTGACAATGAAGTTGCCCGAGAAAGGCAGAACAGCGCTGAAGGCCGTCGCTGTCATCGAGGCTCCTTCGAGAGCGCCGGTCCAGGCGCCGGTGACCAGAAGCACCAGCGCGGTAAGGGTGCAGATGATATAGCTGACCAGGAAAACCTCGACAATCCCCCACAAGCCCTGGCGCACGGGATGATCGGTCTCGGCGACGGCATGGGCGATGGAGGCGCTGCCCAGGCCGGCTTCATTGCTGAACACGCCGCGCATAACGCCGTAGCGCATCGCCTGCAAAACCGAGGCGCCGGCAAAACCGCCCGCCGCCGCCCGGCCGGTAAAGGCGCTGCCGACAATTTCAGCCAAGGCCGCTCCAATGTGCCGGTAGCAGATGAGCAGAACAACCAGGGAGCCGCCGACATAAAAAAGCGCCATCACCGGGACCAGCTTCTCGGTGATTTTGCCGATACGGCGGATCCCCCCTAAAATAACCAGGGCCACCAGCAGCGCCAGCAGGATACCGGTATGCAGCGGGGGAACCCCAAAAGCAGTTTTTAAAACCCCGGCCACGGAGTTTGCCTGGACCAGGTTGCCGATGCCAAAAGCGGCGGCCGCTCCAAAAAAAGCATAGGCCGTCCCCAGCACGGGGCTGCCCAGGCCGCGCCGCAGCGTGTACATGGGGCCGCCGGCAAAAGTTCCCTCCGGAGAGGCAACCCTGAATTTTACCGCCAGGGCAATCTCGGCAAACTTGGTCGTCATCCCAAAAAAAGCGGAAACCCACATCCAGAATATGGAGCCGGGGCCGCCCAGGGTGATCGCGGTGGCAACCCCGGCGATGTTGCCTGTACCCACGGTTGCCGCCAACGCCGTGGTGAGGGCCTGGAAAGGTGAAATATCACCCGCTGCGGCGGATCTTTCCTTTTGCCCCCACTTGAAGAGGCTGCCCAGGGTGAGCCGAAAAATAGAACAGGGACGCCGCAGGGGAACAAAACCGCTGCGCACCGAGAGATAAATTCCCGCCCATACCAACAGGAGCGCTGCCGGCCAGCCGCCAAACCAGTGCAGCGCGGCCAAAACCCTGCCGCCCAGCCGCACAAGAGTTCCATAACCGCCTGCCGCGATGATCGCTCCCCCCTGCCGGTACAATTTTGAGGCCGCTTTTTAAATAGCGGCAAAAGGCGGCTTTCAGCTCATACCGCCCTTACTGATAGTATGAAACAGGGCCGGGAGATCATGCTTTTTCTTTATGCCGGCAGGAGGTTGATCTTGGCCCCGCAGCCGAGACAGCGGTTGCCCTCCAGCCCGGCAATCCGGATCCGGTAAGCATGGCGGGAGATCAGCAGGGCGCCGCATTGCGGGCAAAAGGTGTCGGAAGCGCCCGGAAGATCGATGTTGCCCAGGTAGACATGGTTCAGTTTTTCGCAGGCGATCTTCCGGGCTGCAGTCATCGTTTCAACCGGGGTGGGCGGCAGGGTCATGCGGTGTCCGGGAAAATAACGGGAAAGGTGAAGGGGCAGATCCGGATCAATCCCGGCGAGCCACCCGCTCAACCGGGCCAGCTCCTCCGGGCTGTCGTTCAAGGTGGGGATGAGCAGACAGGTAACTTCTACATGCGCCGCGGCCGCAGCCAGCTCCACCGTCTCCAGGACCGGGCGGCGCCGGCCGCGGCAGTGCTGTTCATAAAAGGCATCGCTGAAAGCCTTGACATCGATGTTCAAGGCGTCGATAAAGGGAAGCAGCTCTTCCAAGGGCTCGCGGGAGATGAAGCCGTTGGTCACAAGAACATTGCGGTAGCCCCGCCCGTGCAGCAGGCGGGCGGTTTCAAGGACATATTCGTACCAGATGGAGGGCTCGTTGTAGGTGTAGGCCACGCCGACCACCTCTTCGGGGCCGCCTTCGCGCTGCAGCGCAGCCAGCACCTGCGCCGGGGTGATCGCCGCCGCGTCGGCGCCGGGTTTGCCCCGGGCCAGGGACCAGTTTTGACAGAAACTGCAGCGCAGGTTGCAACCGTAGGTGCCCAAAGAGAGGATCCGGCGGCCGGGGTAAAAGTGGTAAAGGGGCTTTTTTTCAATGGGATCCCACTGCAGCGCCGCACAGAGAGCATAGTTCTCCGTATAAAGCTCCCCTTCTTCCACCCGGCGCACCCCGCAAATACCGCGCTGCCCTTCTTTGAGCAAGCAGCGGTGCGGGCAAAGCAGGCAGCGCACTCGATCATTTTCTTTAGTATAATACTGAGCCTCTTTGAGCATAACTCACCACCTGCAGCGTCCCCTTTGAAGAATAAAAGTCCCCCGGCAGCTCATTCATAGCGATGAACCGCGAAGCGATAAAGCTCCACTTTTTCGCGGGGCCCGATGCCCGCTTTGCGGCGGGCGATGGCCACCTGCTCCTCGGCGGTGTCGATTCCCTCGAGATCGGGCAGAAGAAGGCCGCTGCGGCGGCCGCTGCGCACCAAAACCCCGTATTTCAGAGGGTCCAGGGCGGCGGAGCTTTCGATTCGCTCCGGGGGCGCGAGCACATCAACTGCAAAGGCCAGCTCCGCCATCTCTTCCAGGCGGACCGGTTCAAAACGGGGATCCCTGACCCCGGCACTGATAGCATTCATGATGATCTCCCCGGCCAAATTTTCTTTTACCGGTTCCACCGTGCCGATACAACCGCGCAGCTCTCCCCTTTTTTTGATCGAGACAAAGGCCGCCGCCGGCAGGGAGAGCGCCTCCGGCAGGGAGGCGGGAGTGGGAAGGGGCGAGCCGTGCTCCAGGTAATAGCGCAGAGAGCGGCGGGCCAGGGCCACCGGATCTCCGGACCCGGCAGGCGCTCTTTCCCCCGCCCCTTTTTCCGGCGCAGAAAAGCGTCCCCCGCCCCGGTGCAGCGGTTTTACCTCGGCCACCAGATAGCCCACTCCAAAGGGGCCTTCATAAGAGATAATTTCGGTTTCAAAAGGCCGGCCGTCGAGCGTCCCCAGGGCAATTAAAAAGGAGCGCAGGGCGCATTCCCCGGCCTCTTCCACGAGGGCCTCGTCCAGGTTCAAGATATCTTCAGCCCGGCCCTCCCGCAGCAGCTCCGCCAGGAGGCGGTCATATTCGGCACCGCGCGGGTTATAGCCCGCCGGTGCCCCGGGGATAAGGCGGTGCGAAAGGTCTCCGCTGGCCACCACCGCTGCGGGCATGCCGCGGGCTTCAACGGCCCGCCTTAAAGCTTGCCCGAACCGGTACAGTTCGCGGTTGGAGGCAAAGGTATAGGTAAGATGAAGGCCGGGCACAGAAAGCCCCGCCTGCTGCAGGTAGTAAAGCGGCACCGCAGCGCCGTGATCCATGGCCGCGGCGCGCCCGCGGCGCAGGCGGCGCTCCCCCACCCCAAAGGGCACGGGGCGAAGCGGCTCGCCTTCAGTCTCCCGCTGGAGCTGTTCCAGAAGAAGGTGATCTGTTTTCAGGGACACCTGCACACCGGGAGCGCCAAACTGCCCGAAATCACCCTGGAACAGCGGCTGGGCTGCTACAGCGATCCCTTCATCCAGCAGGGGGCCGTGCGGTGTAATCACGATCAGGCGCTCCGGTGCCGCCTGAACGATCCGCCGGCTCAGCTGCTCCATGGCCGCGACAGTTTGCTTTACCTTGGAAAGTTCACCCCGGCCCACTTCCGGGATAATTAAGGGGGGATGCGGAGTGAGCCCGATTATCTTCAACATGGCTACCCCTCCGTGCGTTGTTGTTTATCGCCGGGCTCTTTGCAGCCCGGTGCGCCAGGAGAACAGCCCTAGTATACCAAATTCAGGCAGAAAGGACAAATCCCCGGTATCCCGGCCCGTTAAATAATTTTTTGTAATCGTTAACTTTTCCTGCAGGGATCGGCCGCCCGAAGCCGTCTTATATATATAGAGGGGCAAGGGGGGGAGCGCTTGAACCGGGGATGGGTTAAAAGAGCCGCCGGCGGCGACGAGAAAGCTTTTGGACAGATCGTCGACCGGTATAAGGGTTACCTGATGGCCACAATCCTGCCCATAGTCCGGGATCCGGACGAAGCCCAGGATGTGCTGCAGGATATTTTCTGGCAGGCTTACCGCTCCCTGCCCCATTTTTGCGGCGGTAACTTGAAGTTCTGGTTGGCCCGCATCGCCGTCAAGTTCAAATACGACGGCTGGTCTTGGCGGCGGCAATACCTTGACTTCGTCCCGGCGATACCCTAACCTAGTGGGGATTGAGCACCTCAGTGCTAAAAGAACAGAAGCGAGGTTTTTTGATTTTGAACCGGAGCAGCCGGGCGGTTCAGCCAAAAGCGGTTTCTTTGCCGACCATATTCCTGGTGTTTTTAAAGGTGGGCGCCTTTACCTTCGGCGGCGGTTATGCCATGCTGCCGATCATCGAGCGAGAGGTTTGCGCCCGCCGGAAATGGGTCAGCGAAGAACATTTTTTTGATCTGCTCGTTGTCGCCCAGAGCCTGCCCGGCGCCATCGCTTTAAACAGCTCTATCCAGATCGGAATGCGCCTGCGCGGGATCGCCGGCGGTATTCTGGCAGCGCTGGGAGTGATCATCCCCTCTGTAGCGGTGATCCTGGCCCTGGCGGCTTATTTTTTGCCCCTGTTCAGGGATAATGTTTATCTAAAAGCAATCTTTTACGGGCTGCGCCCGGCAGTGGTGGCGCTCATCGGCGCGGCGGTGGTAAACCTGGGGCGCAGCGTTTTTCGGCACTGGAGCGATATCGCCCTGGCGGGAGCGCTGCTGGCGGCGGCGCTGCTGCTGAAAATACACCCCGTCATTATTTTACTCGGCGGGGGCCTCTCCGGGTTGATTCTTTTTCGGAGGAGGTGCGCATAAATGTTCTCCCAGATCTGCTCTCTTTACGGCAGCTTTTTGAAAATCGGCCTCTTTACCATCGGCGGCGGCTATGCCATGATCCCGCTGATGGAAAGAGAAATTATCACCGGCCACGGCTGGCTGACAGCACCACAGTTCCTCGATATCATCGCCGTGGCCGAGGTCACCCCGGGGCCTCTGGCGATCAATGCAGCCACCTTTATCGGCTACCGCCTGGCCGGAGTCGCCGGAGCGCTGGCGGCTACCCTGGGAGTAGTAACCCCCTCCCTGGTTACGCTGCTCCTTCTCGGAGGATTCCTCTCACGCGCCATCCTCGACCCCCGGGCCGAACGTTTCCTCAGGGGGCTGCGCCCGGCCCTGATTGCGCTCATCTCTGCGGCGGTAGTCACCCTGAGCCGGGCGGCGCTGATTGATCTCACCACGGTCCTCATCGCAGCGGGGATATTTATTACCGCTGTAGCCTGGCGCCGCTTAAACCCCCTCTACCTTGTCGCCGCGGGCGCCCTGCTGGGCCTGCTGGCATACCCCTACTGAGCAGATCAAAAGGGAAGAGCGGCGGCCTCAAATTTCCGAAAGCTTCGACCTCCATCATAAAGAAAACTTTTTCCGCAGTTGAAGAATGATATAATAGAATCTGACCGAAAAGCAAATAGCTCAAAAGGAGACTGCCTGAGGACAAAGCGCCGGAGCCTTCTGGGAGGGTGAATCCGATGAAGCTGATGCAGGTGACCGATCCGGAAACTGTTCTAAAACTGATCGCGGAGCACTTTCAACCGCTGTCAACTGAAACGGCCGCCCTGGAGGAGGCTGGAGGACGGGTTCTGGCCGAACCGGTTTATGCTGATGCCGGTATCCCCGGTTTTGATCGCTCCACGGTGGACGGCTACGCTGTTTTTGCCCGGGAAAGCTTCGGGGCAGGGGAGAGCCTGCCCGCCGTCTTCGAATATGCCGGCGAGATCCTCATGGGCCGCCCGCCGCCCCGCCTGAAAAAAGGCTGCTGCTTTTTGATTCATACCGGGGGAGCGCTTCCGGAGGGCGCCGATGCGGTGATCATGCTTGAATACACCGCCACGCTGGGAAGCCAGGTTCAGGCTTTCCGGCAGGTTGCGCCGGGCGAGAACGTCATCCATAAAGGTGAAGACCTGCGCCGGGGCGAAGAGGCGCTGCCGGCGGGAAGACCGCTCCACGCCCGGGAGCTGGGCCTGCTGGCCTCCCTCGGCGCCGCCGAAGTCGCGGTCTACCGCCGCCCGGTGATGGGGCTCCTCTCCTCCGGAGACGAGCTGCTCCCCTACCAAACCGCCGTTTTGCCGCCCGGCCGGATCCGCGACAGCAATGCTCCCGCCCTGGCCTACCTGGGGCAAAAGTACGGAGCAGAGGTGCGGCAAGGCGGCATCCTGGCCGACTCCTTTCCCGTATTCCTGGAAAAAAGCCGCGAGCTGCTGAAGCAAAGCGATTTTCTGGTTCTGTCAGGGGGCAGCTCGGTAGGTTCCCGTGATTTTACCGCGCGGACAATGCAGGAGCTGGGCCGCCCGGGGCTGCTTGTAGAAGGGGTCTCGATCAAGCCCGGCAAACCGACTCTGCTGGCCAATTGCGGCGGCAAGCCCGTATTGGGGCTGCCGGGGCATCCCATTTCAGCCCAGCTGGTTTTCTCTCTTTTTGGCGCCGCCATTTTAAGACGCCTTTCCGGCAAAAAAGCCCGGCCTTTCCCGCCCTCGGTGCGGGCGGTTCTTTCGCGCAACCTGGCCTCACCGGCGGGGCAGGCCGAGTACGTCCGGGTAAAGCTGGAGCAGGCCGCGGGCGAAGTCACCGCGCTTCCGGTATTCGGCCGCTCGGGCATGCTGAGCACGCTCACCGCGGCAGACGGCTTTCTGATCATCCCGGCGGGAAAAGAAGGCCTGGTTGAAGGGAAAGAAGTGGAAGTTTATCTTTGGGAATAATATAGAAGGGCCCTGCCGCCCGCCATTATGATCACAGGGAGGCAACCGTGCAAAAAATATATCTCTCCCACACCCCCCGCCGGAAGGCGCAGCAGGAGTTTCTCCGCAGAATCCGGCTGCCCCGCCGCGTTGAGCGGGTCAAAACCGCCGGAGCCGCAGGACGGATTACCGCGGAAGCTCTTTTTGCCCGTCTTTCCATGCCCGCCGATCATGCCGCGGCCATGGACGGCTTCGCCGTGCAGGCCGAGAGCACTTTTGCAGCCACCGACCAGAGACCGCTCAGGCTCGCTCCGGGCGACGGATACGCACCGGTAGACACCGGTGAGCCCCTGCCGCCCGGGTTTGACGCCGTCATTATGGTGGAAGATGTGCAGACCCTTCCCGGGGGTGAAATCGAGATCATCGCCCCGGCCACGCCCTGGCAGCATGTCCGCCCTGTGGGCGAAGATGTGGTCGCCGGCGAACTGCTGCTGCCGGCCTTTCACCGGCTGCGCCCGCAGGACCTGGGCGTGCTTCTGGCCGGCGGGAGCACCGAGGTGGCGGTGCTCTCCAGGCCGAAAGCGGTGCTCATCCCCACGGGCACGGAGCTGGTCCCGCCCGGAGAAGCGCGCCCCCGGGGAAGCGTCCCCGATTTCAACAGCACCGTCATCGCCGCCTACCTGCAGGAATGGGGCGCCCAAACCGTAATTTATCCCATTGTTCCCGATGACCGTAAACGGCTGGAAAAAGCCGCCGCCCGGGCGGCGGAGGAAGGCGACCTGGTGATCATCCTGGCCGGATCTTCTGCCGGCCGCGAAGATTATACCGTCCACATAATTGAAGCCCTGGGTGAAGTTTTCGTCCACGGCGTCAGCACAAAACCGGGCAAGCCCACCCTCCTCGGGCAGATCGCGGGCAAACCGGCGGTAGGGTTGCCGGGCTACCCGGTTTCGGCCTACCTGAGCCTGGAATGGTTTGTGCGCCCGCTGATCTGCCGCACCCTGGGACAGCCTGAACCGGCCAGGGAAGAGCTGGCCGTAAGCCTGGGGAGACGGGTTGTCTCCTCTTTGGGCTCCGAAGAACATATCCGCATGGCCGTGGGCTACATTGACGGCCGCTTTGTGGCCAACCCGTTGGAGCGCGGCGCCGGAATGACCATGTCCCTGGTCCGCGCCGACGGGCTGCTGATCATCCCGCCGGAAGCAGCAGGTTATGAGCAGGGCGAAACCGCCCGGCTGGAGCTGTACCGGCCCCGGTCCGAGCTGCGCAACAACCTTCTCGCCGCCGGCAGCCATGATCTTATCGTCGATCTCCTGGCCACCGCCCTGAGGGAGCGAGCCACCGGGCTGACGCTCTCCTCGGCGCACCTGGGCAGCATGGGCGGCATTGCCGCGATCGGCAACCGGCAGGCCCACCTGGCGGGAGTCCATCTTTTTGACCCGGAGAGCGAGGCATACAACACCCCCTATATTGAGCGGCTGCTGCCCGGGGGCGATCTTCGCCTGGTCAACCTGGCTTACCGGATGCAGGGCTGGATCGTGCCGCCGGAGAATCCCGACGGTATCGAGAGCGTTGCTCACCTGGCCGCAAAAAAAATAAGTTTCGTCAATCGCCAGAAAGGAGCCGGCACCCGCATTCTCTTTGATTACCTGCTGGAGCAGGCGGGGCTGTCGCCGGCAGATATTTACGGCTACGATCGCGAAGAGCATACGCACCTCGGTGTGGCCGCTTCCGTAGCCGCCGGATCGGCCCGGGCCGGGCTGGGGATCCTGCCGGCCGCCCGCGCTTTTGGCCTGGGCTTTGTGCCCTTGCGTGAAGAGCGCTACGACCTGCTCATGAACGGCTCCTTTTACCGGTCTGCAGCCGGAAAAACTGTTCTGGGGATAATCGGCGATCCTGTTTTCCAGGAAAGGGTTGAAGCGATGGGCGGCTACAGCATGCGGGAGGCCGGCAAAGTGATGCGCTGAAAACGCAGGCCCTGAAGCGAAAATGTCGATGGAGGAAAAGCGTAAACAGATGGCACTAACTGATCTTTTTGGAAGAAAGCATGATTACCTGCGCATCTCGGTAACCGACCGCTGCAACCTGCGCTGTCTCTACTGCATGGGCCCGGAAGGGGTTAAACAGATCCCCCAGGACCAGATCCTGACCTACGAAGAGATCCTTGAAGTGGTCAGGGCAGGCGCCGCCCTGGGTATTTCCGGGGTACGGCTCACCGGGGGCGAGCCGCTGGTGCGCAGGGGGCTGTCCCACCTGGTCCGGAGAATATCGCGGATCCCCGGTATCGAAGAGGTGACCATGACCACCAATGGAATTCTGCTGCCAAATTCGGCCGGACCCCTGAAGGAAGCAGGGCTGAGACGGGTTAATATCAGCATCGATTCGCTGAAGCCCGCTGTTTACCGCCGGATCACGCGTGGAGGCAAGCTCAACCGGGCCCTGGCCGGCGTAAAGGCAGCCCTGGAAAAGGGGCTGAAACCGGTAAAAGTAAACATTGTCCTGATGAAGGGGATCAACCACCGCGAGGTGCCCGCTTTTTTAAAGCTGGCCCAGGAGCAGGAGCTCCACCTGCGCTTCATCGAATATATGCCCATCGGTGCCCGGAGGGACCGGCATCAAAAATATTACCTGCCCCTGGCTTACGTGCAGAAGGTAGCAGCACGCATGGGGCTGCCGCTCACTCCTGCTCCTCCTGTCGCCGGAGCGGGGCCGGCAGAAAATTTCAGCCTTCCCGGGGGCAAAGGCACCATCGGGTTGATTCACCCCATCAGCCGCCATTTTTGCGGCAGCTGCAACCGGCTGCGGCTCATTGCCGAGGGGTACCTGAAGTGCTGCCTTTACTGGCAGGAGGAGCGCTCGGTCCGCCCGGCCCTGGGCGATAGCGTGCTGATGCAAAAACTGCTGCAAGAGGTGGTCCGCCAGAAACCGGAAAAACACCTCATGAGCGCGCCCTGCAGCTCTGCTTCGCTGAGCCCGCAAGCGATGCGGGGGATGTCCAGGATTGGCGGATAATTATTTGGGGAAGGGGTGGAGACAAGATGGCTCCCGCTGATCTGAGCCACTTTGACGAGGCCGGCCGGCCGCAAATGGTTGACATATCGAAAAAGGAGAGCACTCGCCGGGAAGCATATGCCTCCGGCGAGATCACCATGGCGCCCGCCACCCTGGCCCGGATCAAAGCCGGCCGGGTGAAAAAAGGCGATGTTCTGGCCGTGGCCCAGGTAGCCGCGGTGATGGCGGTAAAAGAGACGGGCCGGCTGATCCCCATGGCCCACCCGCTGAACATCTCCGGGGTGAACGTTGATTTTAACTTGAATGAAACCGAGAACAAGA